>JBPOHY010000018.1:0-8012 GCA_052035055.1 candidate division WWE3 bacterium
GACCCACACTCTGTCCTGGGTAAACACTCCTTTTGAGAATCACTTTGTTAGTGGCATCACCCACGACAAAACCACAGCTTGCCGTTGAGGCAGATGTATTACATGCCACAACTGCTAGAATCAATACAAGTAACACAGTTAACGGAATAAGATGTTTTGTTTTCATGCTGATCTCCTTTAGATCAATAGAGTGTAGAAGAAACTACTGGCGTTTTTGTACGATGTTGGTAATTTAGCCTCCTCTGAACATAAAGTCTCTTTGTGACTTACCTCTGCGTCTTTTAAAAACCGTCAAGATCGCAACCAAAACAAGTAAAGTAGCACTCATGCCAACAACTGCAAAGCCTTGTTGATGTGAAGGCGGAGTTTTAGGCTTTGGCGGCGGTGTTTTGGTAGGGGTAAGCGTTGGTTTTGGGGTACTGGTTGCAGTAGGTACTGGAGTAGGCATTACATTACTCGCCTGCCATTTATGAATGTTGTCTACAAATGTGACAAGTGCGGTTAGCGAACTATTCGCTACACTATCAGCTCGACGCATTTGATCGTCAGCTTCCCCTACAGGCATTACATTGGAATAACCAATAACTTCGCGACCTACAGCAAGCCCAATAATATACTGATCCTCCAGTTTTTCAGACAATGTACTGGCGATTTTAAAGATATCAGTGTCCACACTTGCATCAGCTGGGAGCATAACCAACACAATACTGTCACCGCTTTTTAACCTCTCTAAAAGCTGCCCCGCGGTATAAGGATCAGTTCCTGCTGTACCCGGTGCCACGTATACACGTGTGGTTTGTAGGGCATCCACGGCATCTGTGATGTAGTCCTGGGAATGGGTAATTTTCGGCGCAAAGAATGCTAAAGCTATAAGAAAAAAACCAATTATAACTCTGTATCTCATAGGTCTCTCCTTTATCGTTATGGGATAATAGCCATTTTGTATTAAATTATCAAAGATCGTTTGGCATTATACCACAATGAGGAATAAAATGCACGATCCATGGTCACTATAGGATGTGCATAAAGGGCCTTATGATATACCGCAACAAACTAACTTCTTTAATACAACATTACTTTTCCAAGTGTTATCTCTGCTAGGCAAATTGCTAACGCAAATGCCACTCGAAAAATCTCGACTGGCATTTTTTTTGTCTAGCGCGCTAACACACTCTTGCGAACTTAAAATCTCCGCGCCACTGCTAGTACTACTAAAGCGCCAATCACGGCAACAACAAATGACATAAAGTTAAAACCTGTAACACTTAAGCCAAAAAGTACTTGACCCAAAAATCCTCCAACTATTGCACCTATAATTCCTAAAACTATTGACTTCACTATACCTACGTTTGCACTTGGTGAAATGAAATTAGCAATACTTCCTGCAATAAGTCCAAATATAATCCAATAAATAATAGACATAATATTCACCTCCTAAATTAATAACTTATTACTGTTGCTCGCCCGAAAATATTCGGATTAGCTTAACTACTCCCCAAGCGATAAATGCGTAAACAACGACTGCAACGATAGTAGCTGGTTCCAAAACCGAACCTTGCGTAACACTTCTACTGAAAATTCCTTCGAACGGGAGGATAAATAAACTTGTAAGTCCGTATATGAATCCAACAAATCCACTTGCAGCACTTGCTCCCGCCAACTTAAACAATAGTCTAAAGACTAAGAGCACCTCTAATAGTCCAAAGAAAAAATAAATTAGGTACTCAATAGTCTGAAAGCTAGTAGCAGCAGTCTTTATCTGAGTTGCCATAACCGGTGTACTTTCTTTACCTGTTGGGTTATTTAGGACAATATCTGCACCATTGTTTTGGGTTGTTACCGTTTCTTTTATTATTTCTGTCATTCTAAAACACCTACTTTCTAATAACTTTTAATACTTACTTTGCTGTGGTAGTTTCGGTTTCTGCAGGCGCCTGCACGTTAACTTGTGGTGCAGGGACATTAACCTCTACTGCGGGCACGGTAACTTCAATTGCTCCTGTGTTTTTTAGTGCGGGAATAGCAAAGTATAGAAGAACAGATACAAATATTACAAAAACCACCATGCCCATAAAAAAACCGTTTCCTCCACCCTCATTAGACCCTGGATTATTTACTACGGTTGACATACATATCACCTACTTCTACATATACAAATTAGTACACTTACTCCGAAGCTAGCTCTTCTTTTGCAGCAGTTACTTCCTCTTTTATTTCTTCCTTTACGTCAGTTAGCTTTTCCTTTACTTTCGCAATCTTTTCTTGGAGTTTTTCTTGAATCCCTTCGTCCTTTAGGGCCATTACAGTGGCAGCACCAACAGCGGCTCCTACTACAGCAGCAGCTACAGAGCTTAATCCCTGCTTTACGTCCTCTTGTTTCTTTTGATCAGAAACTTTCATATATTTCACCTACTTTAAATCTATAAATAATTACTGGTTACTAGCGGTATTGCAAATTTAGGGTTAGTGCTTTGGATCGGTTGAAAGTGTTACTTTTTTAATAACTGTTTCTTGTGGCAAGTAGTCGAGCAATGCTTTTTCTACAAGTTCAGTCAAAGTTATATCCTCAAGGATTGCTTGAGCTTTAGCATGCTTAACAATGGGAGGGGTCAAAAATAAGGTGGTTCTGAGTTTACTTTCGTTGTTTCTCATATACTTGTAACCCTACGCTTACTTGTACTACTTGTCAATGGTGTAGTTGAGCGTATAATCACAAAGTATTGAAAAACCTTTTATTACTCTTGTTTATTGTATCTTTTGGCATATTTTTGCGAGTTCATACTATCTCTAGTAAGGAACTTTGGTATGACGAAGCGTTTAGTGCGGAAATTGTAAAAAACAGCTACACCGAAGTTTTTAGACTTTCGGCTCTTGATGTGCACCCCCCGCTATATTACTTTGTATTAAAGGTATTTACGTTAGTGTTTGGACTTTCGGAAGCGGCCCTAAGATATCCATCAGTTATCTTTGGTGTTTTGTTAATCCCTCTAGTCTACCTTTTGGTTACCTATTTGACGGCAAATAGAGTTCGGGCTCTTGTAGCTGCGCTAGTTGTTGCGACAAACCCATTTCTAGTTACCTATTCCAGAGAAGCCCGTTCTTATGCATTACTATCTTTGCTAACCGTATTAGTTTTTTTCTTTGCAGTGAAAGCGATCAAAGAAAATAAATACGTACCCTTAGCGATCACAATGCCTTTTCTTTTTTTAACGCATTATATTTCGATATTTATGCTTACACCTATAGCTATTTATCTTCTTGTCCTTAATAGAAATAAGTTCATATATTTCCTGCCACTACTAGTTGTAATAGTGCTATGGCTTCCTAATATAATTGCAGGTACTAGCTCTACGGGACTAAAATGGGTACCGGATTTTACAACACAACGAATACCCCAAACGGTACATGCCTTTATACTTGGGACAGATACAAACAAGCCTAGGGTAGCTCCACCTCTAAACCCATTTCCAATAAACACTAACGTAACTTCTATAATAATATTTGCTGTAGCAATTACGATTATCTTGCTGTCCCAACCATCAAAAGAGAGTTTGCTGCTTTTACTTTGTGGGACTGTACCTATAGTGCTTGTAGCTTTGTGTAGCAAGTTTTTGGGAATAAATCTTTATGTAGAAAGGTTTATGATCGGTTATGGAACGCTACTACTTATATATCTTGTCCTGGCCACCCCTAGGGTTCTCATCCTTACTCCATACATATGCGTATGCGTATACCTTGTACTAACCTTTGTTCCAACTAATATCGGATATAGGGAGCTAGCCAACTACCCAATAAATAAGCCAATAGTAATGACAGATGCGGGGGACTATATAACCGCAAAATATTACCTTGATAACATAAAATTACAGCCAGGAAATTGGGAAGACTGGGTAATTATTCACGACGAAGACAAACTCGATGAAAATACCAACATTGCAAGCTATTACTTAGTTAGTCGAGTACCCATAGAACAATGGGAAGCTACTTTTAGTGTAGGTGATTTTTATTTTTATGATTGGTATGTAAGGTAAAGATACATAAACATGGAACCCACAGGCGTAGACCTATAGTTGATAAATCGTGCAGGCAATGATAAAATGACGTCAAATCTAGGACATACGGTCCGAATACTCAAAAAGGAGAGTAAGACATGAATCATGCAACAAATCCAGTTTTTAGAGCCAATGTGATTTCAAGGCTTTATGCAGAATCCGCATTGCGACTCCTAGGGGGTAAAACACCCGAAGCGTACTATCAAGGGTATGATACTTGGAAGGATAAAACTAAAACACTTACTGTTCAGTATCGCCATCACTATGCACTTAGTTTTTTTGAAATGCCAAAATTATGGGTAGACGTCGTCCTAATTGAGAACAGTAATTCGCACTGGGGCTATAGTCTTTTTGGTGACCGGGATGTGCGAGTTGCGGTGCCAATGATACCTTATGTCTCAAACGACATACCCATTTCCATGTTTTTGGCCGATACACTAAATGAACAATCTTTTGGCTTGCATCATTACGACCCGAACAACAATTGGACAACTCCACTGGCCTACAAATTAAATATAAGGACCCTTTAAAGTACTTGGTTAAAATAAATAATAATGAATCTATGAGGTTTATACGCTTTAATAACGCATAAGCCTACGTTGCAATTTTTACACACGACCACGGTTGGGACATAGCGGAATTACTTAACTTCAATTTTTAAAATAGTAAATGGTAGTTAACAGCTTACAAAGACATATTTATTTTATGAGTATGTCTTTTTTTTACTTGTATGCCCTTAACAACAGGCCAAAGTCTGCATCTGGGTCTATACCGGCAACCTCAATATTAACGGCTACCTCGGAACCCCTTGGTAATCCTTGGTACAGTTCATAACTAAATTTTGAACCCCTCTCAAGAGGTGATCCACGGTACCAAAAAACACTAATGCCGGTCGGGAGATCACGCTTAAAGGTATCTTCTTGGGTACTTATGGTCATATACACCTCTGAAACGCCCAGTTCCAAGAGATGATTTGCCATACCAATTGTTCTTTGCGGTTCATAACCCACATTTGTAATATAAGCAGTGTCTGGAGAAAAATAACGTACCGCACCATCCGCACGCGAGCCATCTAATATCATCTGCGTAAAGTTAGTATTGCGAGCGCGATCCTGCAAATCAAGATAATCGCCCTCCGTTGTAATAATGTCTCCAACCAAGCGGTTGTATGCACGTGTTTGGTGTATACGACGTCTAGCAAAGCCAGACATAGTATGGTTGTCATAATAAAAAAGTTTGGGAACATCGGTCACACTATCAAAAAAACCACGTGCCTCGGGTGAAAGATTTGACCTTAAGTTTTGGTATACCTCTAAATTAAACAAGGGTTGTTGTGGAGGTTTCAAACTGCTGGATGGTTTGGGGGTCCATTCATTGAACATTCTTGTATAATCCACAAATGGCAAGGTGCATAAGCCTTGATATCTCATTTCTGCATAAAAGGCTGCTGCTGGAGAAATATCAAAACTACATACTTCATTTGCACCATTTAATGCAAAAATTTGAGAAAACTCGCCACTACCAGAAACCGTAAAAACACGCTTATTCTTAAAATTCTGGGCTAATAGTAAGTCTAAAGAGTCAGAAGAATTAAGATAAAAAGCGCATTCGTGTGGCATTGTTCGACCAGTTTCTCTATTTTGGAGTATTTCTTGAATATATTTCCCTACGGCCTCACCATCTCCTTCAAAACCTTCATAATACGTGGTTATATTTTTGAATTGCAGTTCGTCAGCTCGAGTTTCGGGCAAAGTGGCTAACATAAAATAATTGTACAACAATGCAAACTCAAGAATAAAAAAATGGCGGTAAGATTCTTTATAAAAGAATGATTAACCGCCACAAAGATTTTAGCAAACTAACGCTTTGACTTGACCCTAAAAATAAACTTGGCAGAATACGATTCGTTGTACCCAGGCTTGTCGTAGGTCACAGACCAACCTTCTTTTCGATAAATATCCTCGACATCCAAAAGATTTTTGGCAAAAATAGCTCCACGGTCAAAACCCTTTGAAACTAATAGTTGCACAACTTCTTCTTGTGTAAAGGTCGCAACTCCTCCAGAAAAGTGCTTGGCAATAACCTCATTGAAAGCTTCTAAGACCTCATCAGGCAGAGTTTGGGCTTTTAAATTAGGTACATCACTTGGTTTTAGTGGCTTTGTAGACATTGTGTTTCTCCTTTTGTGTGCTTAGTGAACTCTTATTAAACTCACTTTACTGCGCTACAACAGGAAAAATAAGTGAAGTGGGCTTCACTAGAAGCGGTTTTAGCGTGATAAGTATAATTTCCGTATGACGATAGGTAAAAATACAGAGATGATTTTGTTGGCTAGCTCAAGTAGGGCAAAGGTAAGCCCCACACTTGAAGCAGCAACTAAAGTGTTTGGGGATGCCAGAATAATTTCAGTCAAGTCTGAATCCGGAGTTAGCAACAATCCGTTTTTAATACTCGAAACACTAGATGGCGCTATTACAAGGTATAACGTTATTTCAACCGGTATAGAAGCCAGAGGTATTGACCAGATACTAGCCATAGAAAGCGGCGTTATCGCTACTTACAAAATACCCGCCAATGAGTATTTTATTTTACAGTTAAGCGGGAAACCAAGCTTAAATGCTTTACAAAATCCAGATATGGGCAGCATCACAAAAACCAACCCCGTGTTAAACATAAGCGGTAGCGTTGACATAAAGCAAAGCCCACTAAACTACGAAGACCGCGCTATACAGGCAAATTATCAGAGTGCATTATATTTAGACCGTGCCGTTGCTGTAACCTATGATAAAAAAACAAACACTACGTTTATAGGCATCTCGCGGGGAGTAGCATTCCCTCCAGATGCGGTTAAGGAAGCCATTTGTGATAACAAAGGCAAAGAACGAGTATCCGAAGCGATGAGAAGAAACCTAATAAAAAATGGGTTATTAGCTACGGACGGCACTATTTTAGAAGGACCTCTTACTGGGCAAAAATTTGATGTGCAGGACCCACATAACTTTTTAACTAATTGTGAAATGTCGAGACACATGCAAATTACAGAGATCCTGCTGGCAGTATTCGAGGAAATAAAAAGCAAAAGAAAAAAGTTTGACGTTGTATAATAGCTACCATGCAAACAAGCAGCAACTACCTAGAGAACGCAAATGCCTTTTTGGATCTGCTCATACAAGAAGTAACCAACGTAGGCATTGATGTGCAAGATTTAAAAATTGATCATATTGCAATCAGCACAGGAACGTCGGCAGAGTACGAAAAGACACTTCCAGAATTGCTAGCAAATGGAACGCTGGTAAATGAGGCAATAATAAGCAATAGGCGAGTAGCCGTAATTAAACTAAATGACCCGATCGGGTATAAAAACAGTCAAATTGCTGCGGTAGAGCTTATTGAACCAAAAAAAGGTGAAACAACAACAACAGGCTGGGAACACGCGGAATTTTTAGTAGACAGCTACGACACCATACTTAAAAAATACCCTGAACTGTTGTGGGACACGAAAGATATGCAAAGAGAGAATTTTTCAAGAATCAAACTTAAATTGCCAAGTGGTTTAGAAATAAAGTTTTTAGATACTCCTGTACTAGCAAGCGTAGCTAAAGACTTGGGCTAGAACTGGGGCTAAAATACTTTTGATACACATACTTCACTAATTCAGTACTTGCAATGTAGCCAACCACGATAAACGCAATAATGCCTAACTTGTCCATACTAGGTGTTATAAATTTAAATGTGGTTAAGCCAACCGAAGTGAAAGGGATGGCCAACGTAAGGAGCACCGCACCAAAGGTTAGGAACAATATTGCTTTTGAGGGCGGATTTTTAAAATCTATAAACCACCCACGTGTTCTAATAGAATATATCAGCGCGAGCTCGGTTAAAATGCTGCCAATAAACCAATAGGTTTGGAGCTCTTGCTCACCAAACGGCTTAAAAACACCAAACATCATAAAATCAAAA
>JBPOHY010000211.1:0-12507 GCA_052035055.1 candidate division WWE3 bacterium
TACTGTTGGATCCTTTTTTTATCCCTTGACATGTTTGTACTTTCTTCGGTAGTATAAAAATACGAAGTTTAACCGAAATAGGAAATCAAACTTCTAAACCAGTAATAAATTAAAGAAAGTGCTAAATGTCACCTTTAACCCTTTATAAAAAACAAAGACAAATTTTAGAATTCGTTTCTCAATACATACAACTTAATGGGTACTCCCCTACTCTGCAAGAAATAGCTGATGCGATGAGTTTGTCTTCATTGGCAACGGTGCATGAACACTTACAGGCGTTGGTAAAAAAGGGAGTTATTAAGAGATTTGAGGGTGCCGTTAGAGGGTTAGAAATTTTGGATAACTCATTTAGCACAACTCTCAATGCTATCGAAATACCAGTAGTTGGATTTATTGCAGCAGGCCAGCCAATTGATGCTATAGAAAATCCATCCGGGAGTGTTTTAGTTTCTTCTGAGATGATTTCCAAAACTCGCAGGTGCTATGTGTTACAGGTTAGGGGAGACTCGATGATTGAGGACGGCATATTTGACGGAGACTATGTTGTCATTCAAAGCCAGGATACAGCAAACCAAGGAGACATTATTGTAGCTTTACTTAATAACGAGTTTGCAACGCTTAAAAGACTTTACAAGGAAAAGGATGGAAGAATTAGGTTACAACCTGCAAATAGTACTATGGACCCAATTTATGTTCACCCTAAGGAATTAACTATTCAAGGAAAAGTTACCGGAATAATAAGAAGATTTAACTAGTTTTTGCTTTTTTTCGAGAAGACATCTAATAGACTTTTTAGTGGATCCTCAGAGGAGTTTCGTTTTTTGTATACCCATACAAGAACTCCAAGTAGAGCAGCTCCAATTAGTAGTTGAATTACCGACTCTATTGAGTCCAAATGCTCAAACAAATCTGTGGAGGCAGCATAACCTACATAGCCCAAATACATAAACATTGAACTTCTTACTATATTTCCTGAAAAAGTAGCTAGTAGAAATTTCTTTAAATCGAGTTTAAGTAGTCCCGCTATTACTGAAATTGGTGTGCTTGGCATTACAGGTATTGCTCTACCCAAAAAAATAACGAAAAAGTCCTTTTTTCCACCCTTAAAGTGCTTACCTATACCTTCTACCTCTTTATGACTAACACCAATATACTTACCAAATCTATTTAAAACTATATCCTCAGCCTTGTCTGTTAAAAAGTACCAAACCCAACAACCTAAAGTTTTGGCAAAGGATCCTAAAATAATTATAAAAAGTAAATACAAGACCCCCTTGTTCTGGGTTTTTAAAGCCGTTCCGGCCAAAACCATAACCAAAGGAGAAGGTATTGGGGCAACAATCTCTTCTAAAAGGCCGCCAATAAAAACAAATAAAGTAACCGGTATTTTTTGGGCCAAAGATTCCAAGTATGCTGCTAGTGTTGATATTAAAGACATAACTGAACAATTATAGCAGAGAGTAAAAACTAGGGTATGATTAGAGTATGGATTTGGAAGCAAAGATAGAAAAATTTTACGAAGAGTTTAGAGCACAAGGCAAGTCCTACTCAAAAGAGCAAATTAAAGCGGGCATCGAATTTTTAAACTACAAAAGGGTCGATCCAATGCCAAAGACCGAATCTGCTGAATTCCCTACCCTTTACATTTTTAGACACGGGCAAACTGTCGACAATGCCAATTATGTATTCTGCGGCTGGAGAGATCCGGAACTCACAGACAAAGGAAAGGCCCAGGCCCTCGTTTTAGCAGAAAAGCTTGCAGATAAAAAAATTGAGCTCCTTATAGCGTCAACACAAAAACGCGCAATAGATACGATGAAAATTGCAGTTTCTCTAAATGAAAAGGCAAAAAATCTTGAGATTAACACTGACGAAAGAATAAAAGAAAGAAGCTACGGAGAACTTCAGGGTAAAAGTAAACTAGAGGTATATTTGGAGGACCCTAAAAAGCTTGAGGAGATACGCAGATCCTATGATCAAGCAGTCCCTGGTGGCGAAAGTATTGAGATTGTATGTAGACGGGTAGCAAACTTTTGCGACGAAATAGTTCCACTAATGAAAGAACAAAAGATCAATGTTGCGGTATCGTGCCATGGAAATTCCATAAGGGGGTTTAGAAAATACTTTGAAAAGTTAGATGACCTAACAACCGCCACACTCGAAACACCATTGGGGCAAGACTACCTAGCATACGTTATTAATTAAGCTACTCAATTCCCAAATCTGAACATATATCTAAAAGCCTGTTGTATTTAACTATGCGTTCACCGCGTACGGGGGCACCTGACTTTATAAAATCCGCCTCTACAGCCAAAGCCAAGTCGGCAATAAAACTGTCTTCTGGGTTGTCACCGCTTCTGTGAGAAACAGCAATTTGCAGACCGTTTTCTTTAGCCAGTCTGATGAATTCCAATGTTTCGGTTAGAGTACCAACTTGATTTGGCTTCACAATCACTGCGTTTATAAGATTCTTTGGCAAAGTCTTTTTTAAAATATTTGGATTTGTAACGACTAAGTCATCTCCAACAACTAATAGGCGCTCTGCAAAAGAGTCATGAAACAATTTCCACCCCTCAAAGTCCCTTTCATAAAAAGGGTCCTCAACATAAATAAGCGGAAATTCCATTACTATATTTTGGTAATACTTTGCAAACTCCGGTGTAGTTAGCGATAGATTCTCCTCGGTTATATTATATTGCTTCTCGGATTCAAAAGATTCGGCAGCTACATCCATACCTAAAAACACATCTTTTCCGGGCTCATGAGAAACCTTAACTGCACGCATAAGCATCTCTAGAGCTTTATGAACTGTAAGATTATCGGGAGCAAAGCCACCCTCGTCGCCGACCCCAACAGCCAAACCCTCATCCATCAGTAATTTTTTTAGCGAATGATAAATTTCAACACCCATTTCCATCTTTTTCTTAAAAGCCAGCCCCTGCGCCGGAATAATCATAAACTCCTGAAATGAAAGCTTGTTCTGTGCATGCTTGCCACCGTTCAAAACGTTAAACAAGGGAGTAGGAAATTTTATGCTTTTACTCTTATTAATAGGCACCCCATACAATTGAGACAAATATTCATATAGCTCTACACCAGTAGTTATAGCTGCCAGCTTAGAAACTGCTAAGGAAATGGACAAAATACTGTTTCCACCGAGGTGAGACTTATTATGAGTGCCATCCATTTCTAGCATAATGCTATCTATTTTCTTTTGATCAGAGGGGTCCTCGCCTACTAGGGCATCGCTCAAAGGTCCGTTTATTATTTCTATAGACTTTTCTACTGGAAGATAAATTGCTTCGTTTTCACCTCGCGATGCGCCACTGGGCACAGGTTGTTCAATACTCAAACCATTTTCTAAGGTAACCTTTGTATCAACAGTCCAAACGCCTCGAGAATCTACTATTTTATGAGCTTTAATTGAAGAAATTTTAGGCATTAGAACCTTTTTTTGGCTTTGTCTTTTTTGAGGACTTTCTTTTCGGCTTCATAAACCAGATGGCGTGTTTTTTCAATTACATCGGGGCTAATGGATACCGAAGTTATACCCCAATCTACCAGCATAGTTACAAGTTCAGGATATACAGATGGAGCCTGACCACAAACAGAACACGTTATTTTTCTTTTTCTACAAGTTTTTACTATTTTTTCTAAACTCGCCAAAATAGCCGGATTCATCTCGCTGTAAACATTGGCAACCTTTTCGTTGTCTCTATCGACACCTAAGGTAAGCATGGTTAAATCGTTAGTACCTACCGAAACACCATCGATACCAACATCAATAAAGTCATCTAATAAAATAACGGTGGACGGCACCTCAACCATCATCCAGACTTTAAAGTTTCCACTTCTCTTTAAACCAAAGGAAGACATTAGTTTTTTAACTTCGCTTAACTGCTCTACAGTACGCACAAATGGGAACATTACGTGCAAGTTTTTGTAACCTAACTTATTTCTCACATTTTTTATAGCCTCAATTTCAAGCTTAAAAACATCCGAATCATCCAAGTAACGGCTTACACCTCTAAAACCAATCATTGGATTAGCCTCCTCGCCCTCAAACTCCGCACCGCCTTTAAGACCCTTATACTCATTAGTCCTAAAATCTGTAAATCTGTAAACTACTGGTCTTGGATAAAAGGCTTTTGAAAATTTTTCAAGCCCGTCGGTTAAATCTGCGATAAACTCCTTTTGCTTTTTTTCCTTTATAAATGCTTTTGGGTGCTTTCCTATGTTTGCAATCATAAACTCAGCACGCAATAATCCTATTCCATCAACATTTTTAATAGCCATGTCGGCAGCAAGTTCCGGTTCGGCAAGATTTAGATAAACCTTAGTTGCAGTTTTTTGGGTTTTTGGGTCAATAACTTCCTGTTCTACTTCTATAGTTTTTGTAATATTACCCTCGTATATTTTCCCCTGGGCACCATCAACAGTTATTTCCTCACCATTTCTAAGCATACTGGTGGCATGCACAGTGCCTACAACGGCCGGAACTCCCAACTCGCGCGAAACTATAGCAGCGTGGCTTGTTCTACCACCCTCGTCGGTATCTATGGCAGTGGCGCGACGCATTGCTGGAACATAGTCTGGGTTTGTCATTTTCGCAACCAAAATATCGCCATCTTTAATAAGCGATATCTGCGACGCGGACTTGAGAATACGAACAGTACCTGTAGCTATACCAGGGGATGCTGCGAGTCCTTCTAATAATAGTTTTGGCTTTTTTGATGCATCCAAAATTGCAACCTCGGTCTTTGTTGCTGCAATTAGAGTAGTAATAGGACGAGATTGCACTATGTAAAGTTTCCCACCTTCCATACCCCACTCCATATCCTGAGGCCTGCCGTAGTGCTTTTCGATATCAACGCCAAGTTTTGCCAACTGTACGACATGTCTATTACTCATTTTTTGTGTTTTTTGGTACTTTTTTGAAACTGGAACATTTCCATCCAAAGTCATCTGCCAAGTCTGGTTGCTAATGTATTTTGAAACTATTTTCCCGCTCGTTTTATTTACTATGTATTGGTCCGGTGTAACTTCTCCAGAAACAACCGGCTGGCCAAGGCCATAAGCAGCTTCAACGGATACCTCGTCTCTGTTATTAGTCAAAGGGTTTACTGTAAACATAATGCCCGAGATCTCCGACTGCACCATCAATTGCACGGGCACAGCAATTCCTATTTTAAAGTGGTTAAAACCTTTCTCTTCTCGGTAAAATATTGCGCGGGATTCAAATAAAGATGCCCAGCATTTTTGTACATGCTTAACTACATCTTGGTAACCAATAATATTTAAGTAAGTTTCCTGCTGGCCGGCAAAAGAGGCATCAGGAAGGTCCTCGGCGGTAGCCGAAGAACGAACCGCAACCAACCTATCGTGAATTCCACACAAGTTGTGATAATACTCTTTAATTTCCCCGGCCAAGTCGTCGGGCATTTTGGCTGCCAAAATAGCGGTCTTTATACTTTTTGAAGCTTGCTGTAGTTTTTTGGAATCGTTTCGATCTAGACCCGACAGTTCTGTTAAAATTTTTTGCTTTAAGGAGGTTGTTTTTAAAAAGTCGTAGTAGGCAGTCGCCGTAACACAAAACCCATTCGGAACTGGAATTCCTGCGCGTACCATTTCACCCAAGTTAGCGCCTTTACCACCCACTAGGGGTATGTCTTTTTTATTTACCTGTTCAAACCAAAGTAAATGGGCAGTTTTCTTAGACATATCACTAATTACATCACATTTAACTTAGACCAACAAGGGGTAGCGTGAATACAAATTTTGCGCCTTTGGGCTTATTGTCCTCAATCCATATAGTTCCGCCGTGGGCTTCGATAATACCTTTAGAAATTGCCAACCCTAGCCCACTGCCCTTATCTACACGCCCGTGGCCATTGTGTGGTTCGTCAATTTGGACAAATTTATTAAATAGTTTAGTTTTTAAGTTATCAGAAACCCCTACGCCCACATCACTTACAATAATCTCAACAAAGCGCTTGTCGCGCTGCCTAGCTGATATCAAAACGCTGGTTTTAGGGTCGGTAAACTTGAGCGCATTTGAAAGCAAATTATTTATCACTTGCTTAATGCGATCGTGGTCAAAATAAACCTTTGGCAAATCACTGGCCAAACTAAGACTAAATGTTATTTCGTGCTCTGCTGCTAAGGCAGTAAAGTAGGCAACTTCATCTTGCAAAAGTTTGCCCAAATCTCCCATCTGTTGTTTAATACCAAACCTACCGGAGTCTATTTTGGCCATATCCAACAAGTCATTTACCAAATCCAGCATCTCAATCGCGCCCGTCTCTATTTGAGTCAGTAATGTATTTTTTTGATCATTCGAAAGCTCAGCACTGGAGCGTATAACTAAATCCGCCGAACCTTTAATAACTGCGAGTGGTGCACGGAGCTCATGCACAACCATAGCAGTCCAGTCGTCACGCAAAGCGTAACGTTTTTTCTCGCTTCGGCAAATTTTTTCTAGCTCATCGTATTTTGCCACTAAGGTTAATAGTTCTTTGTCCTTGTTTAAAAAGAGAAAAAGTAATACGGATAAGAGGATAGCCAAAGCTATTACTAAAATTATGAGCAGTATGTTCATTTAAACTCGATTTAGTTTGTTAACGAAAGTCCAGCGTCGGCCGTTGCTTCCCCAAGATACTGAGCCAGTTTGCCGGCTAACTCAGAAGAGACGATGTTGTACTTCATTAGATAATCGTCGGCACCAAGCTCCACAGCCTTTGAAATGTTATCGTCGGTTCCAAAGTTAGTAAGCATGATGACCTTAACTTCTTTCGTTTCATCCTGTTCTTTAAGTTCACGCAAGATATCTAGCCCATTGACGCCTGGTAAAATAATATCTAGTAAAACCAGATTTGGCTTTTCTTCCTTTACACGTGTCACGGCAAGATTACCATCAGACACATGCACAACATCATATCCCTTAAGTTTTAATTCGGTCGCACAGATATTATAAAAAGCCTCGTCGTCTTCTACTATCAATATTTTTTTACTCATATACCAATCGTACTTGATAGTATTTTTTGCATCAAGGATTTTTTTCGACTATCCTTATAGTCATGTTGAAAAAAGTGTTACTAGTATTTGTGCTGCTAGGCGTTGTAGCAGCTGGAACAGTAGGATTTGTGATTTACAAGACAAATAAAGACTTACAAAAAGCAGGAGTTGTGCTAAGTCCCTTTGAACTTACAACAGACCTAAAAAGTCTAAAAAGCGTTTTTGGAAATGACGGCGCGTCTGTTTTTGCAAAAAAGCAGCCATTGGGTAACCCAATAAATATTGTTTTGCTTGGGATTGATAGAAGAAGTAGAGAAGAGGGGTACAGAACAGATATTATGATTCTTTTGTCAGCAAACCCCGAAACAAATAAAGTCGTGCTGGCGTCTATACCAAGAGACCTCTGGGTCGGAAATGGAAGAATAAATGCAACTTTCTTACAAGACGGATGGGAGGGTATGCAATCAGCGGTAGAAACAATAACTGGACAAAAACCCACAAAGTACATTTTGACCGATTTTAGAGATTTTTCATGGATTGTAGACGCTATGGGTGGGGTACCAGTTGATGTTCAAACTACTTTTACGGATAGCCAATATCCCGTGGATGAAACCAAGGGGTATCAAACTGTCTCCTTTAAGCAAGGCACCGAAACCCTAACAGGCGAACGGGCACTTATATTTGCTAGGTCTCGCAAGGGTGACAATGACAACGGTGATTGGGGAAGAATGAAAAGGCAACACCTAATACTAAAGGGTATGCTAGGAGCAGTCCTACAACCCAGCAGCATATTTAACCCAATGGTTGTAGAAAATGCGTATACCACGGTGACTACAGGTAAAATGGATACTAATTTGTCGTTAGAGGACGCAAAATATCTTTGGGACTTTTATAAGGACAAAGACAAATATACATTTGAGTCTGTATATCTCAACTATGAATATTTGTTTACCCCACCCATGGAAGATTACGGTGGAGCCTGGGTATTAGCACCAAAAAATGGCACCTTTGAGCCATTCAAGACTTTAATAAATAATAAAATTCACAACATACCAGAAGCTGTCCCAACACCAGAAACCGTCACTATCAAACCTACAGTTCTAGAGTAAGTACAGCCTATTTATCCGGGGGTATCCCATAAAACTTAACGAGCTCATCTGCGATAGACATCCAAAGCGGTACCGCTGTTTCGGCGGCATATATACTCGTATGTGGTTGCTCAAGCTTTACTAACATCGAAAACTTTTTGCTATTAGCTAGATAACCAACAAAAGTTGCATTCGTTTTGTCTGGATCGTATTTTCCATTTACAGGTATTTGAGCAGTTCCAGTTTTACCAGAAATATTGTAGTTTTTTAGATTAAAAAACTTTGCTTCACCACTATCAACAGCGCTAACTAAGATATTAGTCATGGTATCTGCAGACTCAGGTGTTAGAACACGCCAAGCTACTCTAGTGGGCAACTCAATGGTCTTATCGCGGTCTACTATTTCGGATATTATTTTTGGTGAAACTAAATTACCGCCATTTGCAAAAACATTAAAAGCGTTTAGCACCTGGAGAGGAGTCGCAGAAATACCCTGACCAAAAGCTACATTTGCTAAATCAATGTCCGTCCAATCTTTATAGTCTCTGATTGTACCTGTATCTTCTCCTTCTAAATCAATTTGTGTCTTTTCACCTAGGCCAAACTTTCTCATATAATCATTAAGGTCTTTAGAACCAACCAAATGACCAACCCAGGCGGCTCCAATATTGTTTGATTTTTCTAGTAACTGCGTTACGGTTTGCGTACCGTGGTGTTTACCGTCCCAATTATTTATTGTATATCCAGAGTAAACAACAGGGCCATTGTCCTCAAAAGTGGTGCTAGGGGTTACTTTACCTAAATTTAGGGCAGCGCTAACAGTTAAGGGTTTAATGACAGACCCAGGTTCGTAGGTCTCAGAAATTCCTAAATTCACTTTCTCGGTAGCCTTCCTGTGGGGCGGATTATCAGGTTCTACAGGGGTAGTGTCATTAAAAATACCTGGCGTATAGGTAGGATAATTTGCCATAGCAATTATGTCTCCGGTAAAAGGATTCATAACAATAGCTGTTCCTGATTTAGCACCATATTTTTCAACACCGTCTTTGAGCTCCTTTTCAACCATATACTGTACAGACCTATTTATGGTTAACACTAAATCCCGCCCTTTTATAGCGTCTGACCTTTTATAGTCCCCTATTAAAATCGGATTCCCAGCGGCATCCTGCTCCTGCAATACACGTCCAGGCTTGCCCTTTAAATCACCATTTAGAGCCCCCTCGATACCAAAATACCCCTGCTTATCTCCCTGCTCGTTATAGGCAACAAACCCCAACACGTGCGAGGCTAAGCTACCTTCTGGATAGTACCTAACAGGTTCATCCTCGAACCCAATGGCTTGAATATTCTTTTTTTCTATTTGCTCTTTTTGTATCGGGGTTATATTACGCTCTACAACTGCCCAATAAAGATCGGATTCCAGGATTTTTAGGATTTTGTCGTACTGGGCGGTAAAAGTAGAATCCTCGGCTTTAACGTCGCTTGAAGTGGAAGGCACATCCTGCAGGATGGTAGGCGATTCTTTTTTTATTTCCTCTAACACGGTGGCTAAATTGTGAGCAGTCTCAAATTTATTTAAAACCTTTTTTGGTTCGACATACATAATGTAGTGTGTTTGAGTCCCTGCAAATACAAAGTTATCGGCGCTACGAATATCCCCCCGTTGAGCAGGAAGTACAGATAAGTTCCAGTATTGGTCATGAGCCTGCGCAGCATAACTCTCGTGCTGCAATATTTGAATGTGGAATAGCCGTAGGATAAAGGTACCTATAACAAAAACAAATATGGATAAAAGCAAATTTATTCTAAAGTCTATATTGTTTGCTGAGCTTTTTCGCATATTAAAAAAATACTAAACCCTATTACTGGGCTAAATTGAGGGCAGCTAGAGGTGGAGTCTTTATCATGGCTATTGGAGCAGTCATCTTTGTAAAGCCTAGTGCTATCGCACGTTTTTCAACACTAGAAATAGAAGTAAGCTCAGAGCTTTCGTATTCAAGGTAAGCAATTTCCTTTTTTATGGTTTCTTTTTGGTTGTATAGGGATTTGAAATCGTCGGTTTTGGTTACTGTCGAGTTTGAAACAAACATTTGAAACATTAAGCTAGCGAGCATAGAGACAAAGGACAGGACACACAGATTTTTAGATGTAAATATGTTTTTTAGTTTAGACATGAGCAGTTTTCTCGTATGCACGGAGTTTTGCACTACGCGCACGCGGGTTTTGTTGTATCTCTTCGGTACTAGGGCTCAACGGTTTTGGCGTTAAGCTCTTTAAATTAGACTGCGCGCTTCGACCAAAGTCTTTTAGGACTTTGTCTTCTAGCGAATGGAAGCTTAAAGCCGCCACTCGTCCACCAGGCAGTAATAAGCGCGCAGCCTGAGGCAGTGCAAGCTGTAAATTTTCGATTTCGTTATTTACAGCAATTCTTAAGGCTTGAAATGTTCTAGTTGCAGGATGAATCCTGCCATGTTCATAGCCTAAAGGAGCCTCACTCTTAAGAAGATCTGCTAGATCTTTTGTAGTATGAAACTTCTTTAAACCACGATGACTAACAATTGCCTTTGCAAACTTTTTTGCCATGCGTTCGTCACTATAGCTGTAAATCAAGTCACTAAGCTGCTTCTCGTTTAGTACGTTTATCAGATCAGCTGCAGTGACTGTAAGGCTTTTGTCCAAGCGCATATCCAAAGGTTGGTCATTTATAAAGCTCATCCCCGTATCCTCCTCATCGAGCTGACTTGAGCTGTAACCCAAATCAAAAAGAATACCGTCCACTTTAAAAAATCCAATCTGTGAGGCAATTTCCTCAATATTCTTAAAATTGCCTTTTGTGCAAACAAAGTTTTTACCTAGGTTTTCGCTCTCTATGCGTCCAAATGCTCTAGAAACCGAAGTAGTACTCACGTCCAGGCCAAGAACCGACGCCCCCTCTTTTAAAAGTAGAAGCGAATGCCCACCGTCACCCAAAGTACAATCTATGTACTTTTTACCTGGAGCTGGTGCTAAAACTTCGAGTATTTCTTTTGACATTACCGGCGTGTGAAACATATTTGGTTCACTAAACCGCAAGTTGTGTCGAAATTTTTTCAAAGTGTTCTTTCCACAAGGCACGATCCCAAATCTCGATGCGTTCTCCTACCCCTACCACAGCAGTCTCCTCGTTAATTTGTGCGTAGTCCAAAAGAGTTGATGGAAGAACCATTCTCCCTTGAGCATCAATTGCCACTTCTACTGCAGTCGCAAACAAATATCTCTCGATGTCACGCCTCTTGGCATTTTCCTCTTTGTTATCCACCTGTTTTTGAGCCTCGGTGCGCCAGTCTTCGAGATCGTAAACAAAAATGCACTTTTCAATTCCCCTCGAAAGGATCACGTTTTTTCCCTGAATTTGCTCTCTCATCTTTTTGGGCAAGGCAATTCGAGAACCTTCAGTAATATTTGGTTGATATTCGCCCAAAAACATTTTCATACGCTAGTCAGCACAAAACCAGAATCCAATCTTTCACCATTTCTCACCAATCTATATCTATATTCCACCATTGAATAACCATCGTCAAGACAAAGAGAACCCGAAAGTGTATGGTAGAATTCCAGTAAATCGCAAAAAACCATCACTAAGGAGCTCAAATATGCTAGCGACCGTAATTGACCTAAACCAACACTTTACGTTTAAAAATAAAGATATTCGTAAAAAAGGCCCGGCAGGTAAACGCGTAGGCTGGGAGTATATAGCAATATGCAAACATTGTGGCGAAAAACATAGCGAAAAACTGCAAATTCCAAGCCAATGGGCAAAAAACACAATCCGAAAGTTAATGGGAAGTCCTCACAAAAACGTGATTAAACCGGCAATGCAAGAAAAGAAGACGGCGTTAAGAGACTGGTGCTCAAAACACTTAGCAAATAGCCACGAAGTATAACTGGCTATACAAAATCCGTACTATAGGGTATAATTAGAAAGATATTATTAACCGAACATACCTAAAGGAGAGCACAAGTGGACACAATTTGGTTTGATCTTTTAATTTTCTGGCTAGGCATTCCAACAATTACTTTTGCCTGCATACGTCGAATAGCAAAACGCAGTTTTTGGCTTTCGGCGCTTTCCAGTCTCACAATTATTGGAACCATGTCTTTTTGGGCTGTTGGTTTTGCAATGCTTACAGGAGCAGTGGGCGCATTCGTGGTTGGCCAAAATCAGGAATTTATGTCGCAAACTATGGACATTAAGACTACTGCAGCCGGCGGAACAATTTTTTTCCTGCTCGTCACAACAACCTTGGGTCTTGCATACAGCCTTGTAAAGTTTATCTCCCGACAGAATGAAACATCCACAGCTATAAGATATGCTAAAGGGCAGACCTTACTTATAGTTTTATATGTTGTGGGAGGATTGTTTGTC
>JBPOHY010000177.1:0-5696 GCA_052035055.1 candidate division WWE3 bacterium
CCTGTTTTATCGTTTACCCACAAAGGAAGTGGAGTTCCCCAATACCTGCTTCTCGAAATTGCCCAGTCACGAGCTTTAGATAACCACTGGTGCGCCATACCATTTTTTATGTGCTCAGGAACCCAATTTATTTTTTCGTTTTCCTTTAGCATTTTCTCTTTTAGGGCGGTTACTTTTATATACCAGCTTTTTACCGGTTTGTGTATTAGCGGAGTTGCAGTACGCCAGCACATGGGCATTCTGTGCAAAAGCTTTCCAGAAGCAAAAATTCGATCTTTTTCCGTAAGGTCCTGGATTATCTTGTCGTTAGCCTGCTTATAAAAAAGTCCTGCGTATTCTGGAATTTCTTTTGTAAAATGGGCCGTTTCGTTTAAGTAGTCAAAAAGTGAAATATTTAGAGCCATTAATACATCAAAGTCTTCGGCGCCATAAGGAGCCAAGTGTACTATACCTGTACCCTCGTCAGTATTGGCATGGTCGGCAATAACCACCTTAAAAGCTCCCTCTTTGGATTTAGCTAAATAGTGCTCAAAAGGAGGAACATATTCTAAACCCTCTAAAGACTCTGCAGCCAAGCTTTCGACAATTTTATGTGGTTTGTCTGCAAAAACATGCTCTAGGCGCTCTTTGGCTAAAATATAATAATCTCCGTTATATTCGACTTTTACGTACTCTATTTTTTTCCCTATTGCCAACAAGAGATTACCCGGCAAGGTCCAAGGCGTAGTTGTCCAAGCAAGTAGAAATGTATTTGTGGGTTTTGAATTCTTTTTTAACGGAAATTTAACAGTTACAAACGGGTCTTCTAGCTCTTTATATCCACCTTCGGCCGCCTCATGGCTAGATAAAGTGGTACCAGCACGCGTTGAGTAAGGCACAACTTTGTGACCTTCGTACAGCAAGCCTTTTGCATACAGCTCTTTTAACGACCACCACATGCTTTCTATAAACGGGGCGTCCATAGTGTAGTACATGTCTTTTTCATCAAACCAGCGTCCTAACCTAGTTTCGTAGTAAAAAATGGAATCTCGATATTTAAACACAGACTCACGACAAAGCTGATTAAATTTTGCAACGCCATACTTTTCGATATCTTCTTTGTTCGTAAAACCTAGTTGTTTTTCTATTTCGTACTCAACCGGAATTCCCTGACAATCCCAACCCATGTTTCTCGAAACTAAGTAGTTTTGCATGCTCCAATATCTCGGGACGATATCTTTCATTGTCCACGTTATAGCGTGTCCATAATGGGGCATATTATTAGCCGTAACAGGACCATCAAAGTATATTTTGCGGGGCGAGTCTTTCCTAAGTTCCTTGAGTTTTTCAACCACGTCAAGTTGCTTCCAAAATTCAATGGTTTGTTTTTCTTGTTCGGGCAAATTTGGAACTGAGTCAAACTCTTTAAACATATCGCTATCTTAGCAAAAAAGGCATTGTTTTGAAACTATAGTGCAAAATCTCGCAAAAACGGGGCAAGTCGCAATTACCGAATTTTAGCCCAACCACTAACCTCTTGCTCAGAGTCTTTAAGTTCCTTAAAGTAGTTATCGGTGCTATGCGCCCGCAGTACCAACACCCAAAGCAGAAAGGCCGAAAAAACAGCGAGTCCTAAAATGTAAAAATAATACTTTTTCATTTATTTAGCTACCACTCCAAGGCACCTGTTTGGTATTCGGTTACGCGTGTCTCAAAAAAATTTTTCTCTTTACGTAGATCCATCATTTCGCTCATCCAAGGCATTGTATTTTTAGTATTGTAAATCTTTGGCAACCTAATACTTTCGAGTCTTTTATCGGCAATATACTCTACGTAACCTTTTATGATATCAACTGTTAACCCCAAAATACCCCGCGGTAAACAATCTTTGGCGTAAGCAATTTCTAGGTCAACACCTTGGCGTATATTTTCAACCAAGACTTTTTTTAAGTCCTCGGTCCAAATCTCTGGGTTTTCGTTAACAATTGTATTTATTACGTCGCGCCCAAATTCCAAGTGAACAGATTCGTCGCGCAAAATAAATTGAAACATCTCCCCCACCCCCACCATCTTGTTCTGGCGTAGCATGGTGAGCATCATTGCGAAACCCGCATAAAAGAAAATGCCCTCCATAATAATGTAGTAACCTACCAAATCATGAATAAAATTCTGCATGTTTTGTAAACCCTTTGTGTTAAAGCCGGGATCCAGGACGAATTTGGTTAAATTAACGACATACTCATCCTTGTTTTTAATACTCGGGATCCGGTTGTACATGGTATAAACCTCAGATGGATCAAGCCCCAAGGTATCGCAAGAGTAAATGAATGTATCGGTGTGAACAGCCTCCTCATAAGCTTGACGTAAAAGGTACTGGCGACACTCCGGATTTGTTAAGTGATTGTAGATTGCCATTACTATATTGTTGGCGGTGAGGCTTTCTGCTGTAGAAAAAAATCCCATGTTCCACATAACAAGCCGGCGCTCATCCTCGGATAAAACCCCGGGGGTCTTCCACTGTTCGACGTCAATTTGCATGTTTACTTCTTCTGGAACCCAGTTATTGGCAACGCCATTTTTGTAATGCTCACGAGCCCAGTTATATTTAATAGGCAAAATTTGATTCGGATCAGTAGTTGTATTGTTTAAAATCGTTTTCTTAGAATTTATATCTTTGTCCATATTATTTTTCCTACTGACAAGACTCGCAGGTGGGATCATCCATTCTGCATGTTTGGCCAACTTTATACTGGGAACCAGCCATCTGCTCTACTAAATCTGTTGGTGTAGATTCTAGCATAGGCATAGGCAAATTCTGTTGCGCAGCTGCAAAAACTTGTGCCGTTGCCTCTATGTGCACCTCTGCCTGTGGTAACCGATCAACACTCACTAGAGCAGCCTGAGAGGTTTCTATTTCGACACTACTTTTTTCGATACCAGAGGCTCCTAATGTTCTTAGGTAGTAGGTTGTTTTCAAGCCAGACTTCCATGCATCAATATAAATACCCTGCAATTCTGAACCCTTTGTAGTTGATGTGAATATATTTACCGATTGGCTTTGGTCAATCCATTTACCCCTGTATGCTGCATGCCTGATTACCCAGTGAGGGCTAATTGAAAACACGCCTTTATACTTTTCGCGCACGTGAATGGGTATTTGTGAAATGGCCGAGATATCCCCATCAAACCTTTTTAATAGCGATAGCATTTCATTTCCCCATAAATTTAACTTTTTAAGATCGCTTACCAGATATTCGTTGGCTATCGTGAACTCTCCAAACATGTTGGATTTAACATACAGGTTGCTGTAAGGAGGCTCAATCGACGGGAAACACCCAGCGAAGTTAGAAATGGATGCAGTTGGCGCAATTGCCATACAGTTCGAGTTTCTCATTCCGTATTGCTTAACGTGAGCTCTAACGGGAGTCCAGTCCATTTTTGATGACTTGTCTACAAAAGTCTTCATACCGCGTTCCTCTTCTAAAATATCAATAGTGTCTATTGGAAAAATATCACGTGACCACTTTGAGCCTTCATAAGAACTATAAGAACCACGCTCTTTAGCCAATTCCGAAGAGGACAAAATTGCATGATAAGAAACCAGCTCCATAATTTCATCCGAAAGCTTTACCGCGGACTCACTATCAAAATCTAGATCCATTTTGTAGAACACGTCTTGTAAACCCATTATCCCTAAACCAACCGGACGGTGTTTGAGATTTGAGTTTTGGGTTTCTGGAACGGGGTAAAAGTTTAGATCTATTATATTGTCGAGCATACGCATACCCAACTTGGTGGTTTTAGCTAAGAGCTCCCGGTCCAAAACACCATCGGCACCCACATGGCGTGATAAGTTTAAAGACCCTAAATTACAAACCGCAATCTCATCTTTTGATGTATTAAGAGTTATTTCGGTACAAAGGTTTGAACTATGAATAGTTCCTGCATGGTCTTGTGGCGAGCGGATGTTACACGGATCCTTAAAAGTCATCCACGGGTGGCCGGTTTCAAACAGCATTGTTACCATTTTCCTCCACAATTCCTGAGCTTTCATTTCTTTGTAAAGCTTGATCCTTCCGGCCCTAACCTCATTCTCGTATTCTATATACTTACTCTCAAAAGCTTTGCCGTATAGTTGGTGGAGCTCTGGGGTTTCGTCGGGAGAAAATAGCGTCCACTTTTCATCACTGAGCACTCTCTTTATAAACAGATCCGGGATCCACAGGGCAGTATTAATATTGTGGGTACGCCGTCTATCGTCTCCAACGTTTCGACGCAATTCTAAAAAGGATTCGATATCAAAGTGCCATGGTTCAATATACGCAACGGCGGCACCTCTTTTACGGCCACTTCTATTAATCGCAGCGTTTGTTGAGTCACAAATTTTTAAAAACGGGATGACACCTTGGCTAGTAACGTTGGTACTTTTTATCATAGCGCCAGTAGACCTTACGTTAGTCCAATCTAAACCTACACCGCCAGCGTACTTTGCCAGCTGGGCGTGGTCATTGTAGGACTTAAATATATGGTCCAAATCGTCTAGCACGGTCATCAAGAAGCACGAACTCATTTGAGAGTGCGTAAACCCTGCATGGTACAAAGTTGGCGAAGATGGAACGTACAAAAGCTGTGACAAGGTGTGGTAAAACTCTATGACTGACTGGTTTTTATTCGCCTCATTTAAAGAAAGCCCCATTGCTACGCGCATCCAAAAGTACTGCGGCAGTTCATATATTTCTTGTGATGGGTCCTTTAGGGCATACTTATCGGCAAACATCAAAATTCCACGATACTCAAGTAATTTATCCCTAGAACAAACAATTTGCTGGGACAGCGCTGTAAAATCAAAATCCAACATTCTTGGATCTAGACGTGATGCAGCTACGCCCTGTCTAACTTTTTGCTCAAAAGTGACTCTATAAGCGTATTCAAATCCTTCCGTGAACTCGTCCTGGCCTAAAATATCTTTATATAACCCATTTAGAACTATCCTAGTCGCTATCCTTGAATAATCAGGATCTAACTCAATTCGAGAGGAAACCGCCATAATAATAGACCTATACAAATCCCTGTACTCCATGCCGTCAAAAACACTCCTCTGCACATCCTCTAAAACTTCAAACATAACGGCTTTAGATCCCATATCGCCGAAATTATTGCGGAGTATTATTTCTACGTCTTTAAAATTAAAGGGGGCTAAAGTACCATCTGACAACCTTATATAGATTACTTTGTCTTGGACATCAGCAACTATCTCTTCGCGCAGCTCCTTGTGTTTTTCACGATACAAAATATACGACTTAGCCACCTTAAAGTATTCGCTCTTGGCCAATCTTTTTTCCACAATGTCTTGAATTTCCTCAACCCCCGGAATTTTATCCACAAAGCGATCCATTACCTCAGCTACAACGGTATCAGCGATGAGCTTTAGGTCTTCATCTGCTATTGAGGTTTCGGTGGATATGAATGCCCGCTTTAAGGCACTTTCAATTTTGGACTTGTCGAAATCCACAAGCCGCCCATCCCTTTTATAAACTTTAGAAACGCTCATAAGAGCATACGGACTATTTATAGATTTTTGAGGTTCCATAGGTATAAAATCCCATATCAGCTGTACAGGACAGCTAAGTTCAAATAATTACTCTTATTTATTTTCACAACGGGGAGCTTCCACCCGTGGGAAAAGAAGAAGCCATAGACGTGAATCTAAGGGGTCT
>JBPOHY010000163.1:0-9079 GCA_052035055.1 candidate division WWE3 bacterium
ACCTGGATTTTATTGCTCAATATAAAAACAAAGTTATTGACTACTTTTTTAAGGAATATGAGGCTGGGCGTACTCCAAATCCAGACGTTATGTGTAATCGTGAAATTAAATTTGAGCTGTTTTTAAAATGGGCTATTGAAGCTGGATTTGATTATATTGCAACCGGCCACTACGCGCTGGTTTTGCATTCGGATGATGGGTATAGGCTTCTTAAGGGGAGTGACACCTCAAAAGATCAATCGTACTTTTTATATACACTAGGGCAGGAGCAATTGAGTAGGACTAAGTTTCCTGTTGGGGCTCTACAAAAGACTGAAGTACGGAATATAGCAAAAGAGGCTGGGCTACCAACTTTTGCCCGTCCAGACAGCCAAGGTATTTGTTTTGTGGGCGAGGTAAACGTTAAAGACTTTATAAGGTCCAAACTAGGTATCAAAACTGGAGTCGTGAAATCGGTTAATGGTGACGTGTTAGGGGAGCACGATGGCTACTGGTTTTATACCGTGGGGCAAAGGCATGGCTTTAGGCTTTCTAAATATCAGGGGTTGCCTATGTATGTTGTTTCCAAAGATGTAAAAAATAACGAAATTGTTGTAGGCTCGGTCGCAGAGGCAACAAAGAATACTTTTATTGTTCAAGATACTAGGTGGTCTAGTAGGAGGGGGTTTGAACAGTTATATGAGGCGGATATCCAAGTACGTTTGCGTCATTTAGGCACCTTGTATCCATGTGCAAGAATTGAACAAGTAGCACCTGATGTTTTTATGGTGACTTTAAAAGAAAAGGTATTTGCTGTAGCCGAAGGTCAGAGCTGTGTTTTTTACAATGGGGATGAGGTACTGGGCGGTGGGGAAATTAGGTATTAAAGTTTATATTGGTTATTTTTAGGTTGTCTGTAGGCGCACCGCTTGTGTTAGTTTTAATCATTTGTTCCTGTATTTCTTCTATATTTCCGTTTAAACTTTGAGCTCTAAATAATATTCTATTTATACCTTCTTGATACCAATTAAATGGTTGCGCATATACTTCCCATAAATCGGTAGATGTATCTTTGTTGATATATACAATGTCTGTAGGCTTTGTTGTATGTACTTCGACATTTGGTTTGCTGACATACCAATTACCTATTGTTTCACCGGTTATGTAAAGTGTGGTTTTTGGATATATTTCGTCGACTTTATTGCCAAAAACCGCAAAAGTAGAAAAGTGATTTGTCCAGGAAATCAGTTTGTTTTCAACTGCGTCTATTATAGTAGGTAGCGGTTGCCACAACAGTGTGTTTTCGTCTAGATAGTAGAGCTTTAGGCTAGTTTGTATTACGTCTTCAAGGGCAAGCTCACTCAGGTCTATGGTTATTTTTGTGGGTTTGGAAGGCTGGGTTATGGACTCATATAGCTGGTCGTAAAGGTTAATTATAAAGGAGGTTCCCACTACGTATGCCAAATCCTTTTGTGATGTATTAGTATTTGGTTTTGCATACGAGCTCGCTTTAACGGTAAAGTGCTCCTTTTCGTTCAAGTCAAAGTTAACTGAAATATTTTGTGATATGGCTATTTGTTGTAGGTTTTTGCTAATGTGTTCGACAAGTGGCTGAAATAATTCTGTCCATAAGTATTTACTTTTGCTGCCTGTATGAGTCCCAACATTGTCTTTCCAACTAAAAACCTCCCATGGGTCTATATTATTACTCATCCAAGAAAAGGGATCCACTTGCCCATCAGGAAAGTCGTCGAAGAGTCCGTTGTTGTTTTTATCTTGTAAAACACCAAAGTGTAAATGCGGGCCGCTGGTATTTCCTGTCATGCCTACCTTTCCGATTACATCTCCGGTATTCACGGCTATAACATCGCTTGGTTTTGTAGTTATAAGTCCTTCGCCTTGTAAGTGCATATATACCGTCTGATAGCCGTTTTCGTGATTGATTTTTATAGCATGCCCACAAGCAGCGCATGTGTAATAGCTGGCCTTGCCGCTTGCTGCGGCAGTAACCTTTGTACCTATCGGGAGACCAAAATCTATTCCATTGTGGGAACTGTAGTACATGTTAGGGGACTTACCAGTAATACCTAAAAAGTTCGTTACCGTTGCTTTGGTTTTCTCTGGCTCAGCAAGTCCTTTGTATCCTAAGAGTGGGTATTCGTGGTCAAAGAAGGATGTTAGATAGGTTATTATATTCGTTGGCCTTTTCTGTTCCCAAGGTGCAGAAAGAAATTGATTAAGTTGCAACGGGCTTGCGGCTTGTTTTAGTCTGTTTAGCCCGCCTATGGGTGAAATTGTATAAAGATACTGTTCTATGGCCAGCAGGCTATGTGCTGAGGTTATGGAGCTCCCAGTAGTAAGATTTGTGCTTTGCCACGTGGCGCCCATATCATTTGTGGTAAGTAGCGTATAAGTATTGTCTTGTGCGTTTTTTATACCCACATAGTAGGTATTACCTAGCTTAGTTATAACCCCTGCTGGAAAGCTTCCCCAGCTAACAAGATTTTCCCAGTTCTTGCCTGTATCTACAGAGACATATAACCCAGCGCTCGTCTTTGAACCAGCGAATATAATGTTGCCGTCTATATGTATATTCGCAATATTTTTGTCGTTAAGCGCCGCTATCTCATCCCAACTGTTTCCCTTATCGCTTGATATGTATGTTTTTGACTTTGTAGCAGCTAACACGATGTCGTTTTGCGTCTGAACCTCCAATATTTCCTCGCCGGTTACACCTGACCCGTCACCAAATTGTTGTACCCAGGTTGCGCCGGCATCATTAGATACCCATAAGCCGTGTGAGTACGTTCCCAAATAGACATTATTTTTATAAGCTGCTACTTTTGCACTTGCATAGGACGGCCCAACGTGGCTAAACAACCTGCCTTCATCGGTGGATTTAAAAAGTCCTGAGGTGCCTTCGGACTTGTAATAGGTTGCGGCATATATGATACCCTCGGTGTAAGCAATGTCGCTGATGCCTCTTTTAGTTAACCCCATGGACTGCCAAGTTTTTCCTAAGTCATTGCTGGCATATACACCGTTATGAGGGTTTAGCCATAGGCGGCTGTCTAATTCTCCTGCCAACACTAAATTAGGCGTTATAGCTAGCGAGTTGGGTCTATTTATATCTGATGGTAGTGTTAAGTTTTCCCAGCCTTGTATCTCCTGCGCTTTTGTTGCTGTTATAGCCATAGCGAGCATTATCCAGAAGATTATTAACTTGGGCATGTAGTTCATGTCCCAAATTTCTCCTATCCCGATATTTTTATCAATGCTGCCTATCCTATCGGCGGTAGAGAATAGGAACATTTAGGGTATAATGCGGGGGTGAAAAGCATAATCAGTGAACTCAAACAAAAAAATCCCGACCTGCGCGAAGCCGAAATCGAAGGCTTGTTGGCGCTACTAGTTCAAAGCAGAAATCTTACAAATCCTGAGCTTTTGAGAACCAGTGGCATCCCAATTGAAGTATTTCGTCAGTTTATAACTTCTATTAAAGCTTTTTTAGAGGTTGGAGACAGTGATTCGCTATCTCTAAACCCCGAGTGGGCAGCTAGATTAGCGACAGCGCAAAATTATAATTGGAGCCTCCCACTAAACTTGGGTAATTTGGCCTCCGCGGCCGAAGACTTGGCGCAAGTAAGAAAGAAGTACGGGCTTTCCGCAGATTCTGCAAAAAGAGAATACGATCAGTTTTTTGCGACGCCACTTTCTTCTGTTTGTAAGGCTGCCCTATTACAAGCAAAGGGTTTGATAGGGAATAACGCGATTGCTTCTATTGGAGATGATGACCTACTCTCTGTTGCTATACCTTCAATAGAGCCCACTTATAAAAATATTACTATCTTTGAAATAGACGAGAGACTAAATGCCTTATTGAAAACAATAAATACAGATATGGGTATAAGTAATGTTCGTATTGTCTCACAAGATATACGCAATGAGCTTAGTAAGGAATATTTAAATAAATACGACGTTGTTTTTATAGACCCTCCCTATACGGTGGCGGGACTTAAACTTTTTATACATAGATCCATACAGTTGTTAAAACCTTTTAATAACTTTTCTGGCAGTTATATAGTTTTAAATTTTGGGGAATCCTTGAGGAACCCCGAAAAGGCGATCAAGGTACAAGAAATCATAAACACCTTTAATTTGGTGATTGAGGATAAAATTAGTAAATTCACCAAGTATCATGGCGCCGAAATAATAGGTAGTTCGAGTTCTATATATATTTTAAAAACAACACCTTTTACCAGCGTGGATAACGATGTATTGGCTGATCAAATTTATACTTTCGAAAATGTTGCCGAAGAGCGCTTCCCATATGTTGATCATTTCACAGCTAAAGCAAAAAACGTGCACTCCAGTTTGGTGAATTCCAAAACGGTATTACTGAAGGCTTTTGGCACTTTTTGCAAGATGCATAAATTAAATATAGTTGATACAAAAATAACAAAGTTTAAAAACAAGGGTTTATCTCTTACCTTTATATTGTCCACGTCAAATTTGTTGGTGCATACATGGCCCGAGCACAACGCTATACATATAGATTTAATAACTTGTGCGCCCCTTTACAAAAAAGAGCTTTTAGGGCAAACTTTAACCGACTTGTTGCAGACAAATTCTATTGAGATTAGGAAAGTGGAATAAGGTCTTAGGTTTAAAAACCCAACTGCTCAGAATAAGGGGTATTGTATTTATTGAAAGTATGTAGTATACATGCATATGACACTTTTTGGGTTTTGTTTTTTGTTGTTCCCATAAAGTACAGTTAGTTGGAACTTTGAAAGTTAAATAGTCTATAAGAAGCAACTTAATTTAGCCAATATTTAAGTTGCGAAATAAATTCGTGGAAGTGAGATTATCTGAAACTAGTTTTTGTCTTTTGAGTATCACAAGGCAAAAAGAATATTTTTTTGAGAATTTGATCCTAGTTCAGGGTGAACGCTAGCGGCGTGCTTGAAACATGCAAGTCGAGCGCTTTTTATGATTCGCAAGAATTGTGAGAAGAGCGGCGAACGGCTGAGTAACACGTAGGAATCTACCTCTATCTCGAGAATAACTTGGGGAAACTCTTGCTAATGCTCGATGTGAAGGAAACTTTAAAGGTGCCCGCAAGGGTGCCGGATAGGGATGAGCCTGCGGCCTATCAGGTAGTTGGTGGGGTAATTGCCTACCAAGCCTATGACGGGTAGCTGGTCTGAGAGGATGAACAGCCAGAAGGGCACTGAGACACGGGCCCTACTCCTACGGGAGGCAGCAGTGAGGAATATTGCACAATGGGCGAAAGCCTGATGCAGCGACGCCGCGTGAAGGATGACGGTCTTCGGATTGTAAACTTCTGAAAATAGCACCGGCTAACTACGTGCCAGCAGCAGCGGTCATACGTAGGGTGCAAGCGTTACCCGGATTTATTGGGCGTAAAGCGTCCGTAGGCGGTAGTTCAAGTCAGCAGTTAAATACTCCGGCTCAACCGGGGTCCTGCTGTTGATACTGCTCTACTAGAGGAGGCTAGGGGACAGCGGAACTTATGGTGTAGCGGTGAAATGCGTTGATATCATAAGGAACACCAAGGGGGAAACCAGCTGTCTGGGGCCATCCTGACGCTCATGGACGAAAGCGTAGGTAGCGACACGGATTAGATACCCGTTTAGTCTACGCTGTAAACGATGCTCGCTAGATGCCTGTTTTTATGGGTGTCAAAGCTAACGCGTTAAGCGAGCCGCCTGGGGAGTACGGTCGCAAGGCTAAAACTCAAAGGAATTGGCGGGGACCCGCACAAGCGGTGGAGCATGCTCTTTAATTGGTTGCTAACCCAAAAACCTCACCCAGATTTGACATGTAACTGCAAATCCCATGAAAGTGGGACTCCTTCGAGGGTGTTACACAGGTGTTGCATGGCTGTCGTCAGCTCGTACCGTGAGGCGTACCCTTAAGTGGGTTAACGAGCGCAACCCCTACCGTTAGTTGTATCACTCTAGCGGAACTGCCCCGGTAACGGGGAGGAAGGTGGGGATGAGGTCAAGTCGGTATTGCCTTTATGTCTGGGGCTAGAAGCATGCTACAATGGCGCGTACAACGAGAAGCAACACGGTAACGTGAAGCAAATCTCTTAAAGCGCGTCTCAGTTCGGATTGAGGGCTGCAATTCGCCCTCATGAAGTCGGAATCGCTAGTAATCGCTGGTCAGCTATACAGCGGTGAATACGTTCTCGGGTCTTGCACACACTGCCCGTCACGCCAGCAAAGCTGAGGCCACCCGAAGTCTCAATTAATTTTGGGCCCAAGGTGGAATCAGTGATGAGGGTGAAGTCGTAACAAGGTAGCCGTAGGGGAATCTGCGGCTGGATCACCTCCTTTCTAAGGGAGAAAAATCGTACTTTTGATTGCAAACTCTTGGACCCTGTACTTCGGTATAGGGAAGACTTGTGAAAAACAAAGTACAAGTTGAGTTTTTTAGCGCTAAAACTTAACTATTATGTGTATTCTCACACTACACAATCGCGCGGGTTCGTGGGTGAGCCTTGTTTTTCCCAGCTTCGGTTGGGGGATTCAAACAACCCACAAATGAATATTCTTTTTGCCTTTTGGCACTTTAGAGCCTTCAACGAATTACTTATAGACTATTTAACTGAAAAATCCCCGCGTAAGCGGGGATTTTTTGTGCCCCAACACCCTTAAATTGATTTGCCTATACCTCGTTTAACCTATATAATGCGAGCAATTTACCCATTGTTTTATAATTCGAACGAATGTGAGAATTACTGCAACCCGCCTGCGTAGGCTGGTGGTTGTTTATTAAGGAGAGAACTCATGTCAAATATTGTTTGGAATGAAGAACAGGCTCAGGAAACTTTGGCCAGATTTTGTGAAGCTACCCCCAGCATACAAGCTGATTCCCGTCTAAATAGCGGAGTGTTTCTTGGGGAGAATGGGGTATATATTCCCTATGTTTATGCAAAGTCTGATGAGCCGGATGAAGAAAGTGTCACTCCGGAAAGGTATGTATATGTGCTCAAGCAGGCCACACATTACCGTATCATGCTGCGCAACGCTATACTTATAGTCAGTATTGGTATCCCTGTTGAGCACTGGCCTTACAAGGTTCCCTTGGATGCGCTAGATCAGCACCTGGTCCGGGTTTGGGAAGAATGGTTCAAATTGTATCCCGAGCCCGAAGCTTTTTAGATCTTACTGGAAGGAGCTTAGCATGAAAAATAAAGTAACTTTGTCGATTTTCCACGTTTTTATGTGGGTGTTTATTTTGCTTGTGTTCACTCCGATTTGTACCCTCTTATTGTTGGTTAGCCTTACCAACTTTACGGAACTTGCGGTTGGGTTGGGGAGTGAGTTTCTTCGAATCATCGTTGCTGTAGGGGCTCTAGGTATAACTCTAGTTGGCGGCGCCTTTGGCAATTGGTTCGCAGAGAAAATGCAATTTAAACGTAAAAACATTTTTTCGTTTGCCGTGGCAGTTTTGGTTTTTACTATCAGCATTATCCTAATCATGTTACCTTGTCTGCAGTTTGAAGTTTGCATTTTTTGATGATTTCCAAAGCCCTGAGCCGCTCTTATTTATGACACTCAGGGCTTTTTTGTTTTAAAATAAAGTTATTCTTATGTTTCGAGTTCCAAGATTAAAATATATCTTTGCTGTCTGGCTGCTTTTAGCTTATGTCGCATGTTGCACTTATTTAATTCTTTTTTCCAAAAGCTCCACTTATTTGAGTAAAAGCGATTTTAGAGCGTACTACCTTGGCTCCTATATGCTGCGCGAGGGTAGAATACAAGATGTATACGATACTGCCTCCCAAGCTCATTTTTATGAAACTTACGCTGATTTAGCTGTTCCGTTCTTACCCTTTAGAAATTCGCCGTTAGCAGCTTTGCTTTTTGTCCCTTTAACTTATCTGGAATTTTTTACGGCCTACAAAGTATTGGCGGTAATCAACTTTTTTATTCTCGCCGCGGCTTTTTATTTTATATATATGCATCTAAAAATAAGTTATAGAGCTCTATATTTAGGACTTTTCTTTTTTGGAAATTACGCTGCTCTATATTATGGGCAGTTGTCCCCGCTCATTTTACTAATTTCAGTTTTTATATTACTTTGCCTAAAATACAACAAGGCCTTTTTCGCTGGACTCGTGGCTGGACTTTTGCTTTTAAAGCCCCAATTTTTTATCTTAGCCATACTTTGTCTTTTCATTACGCCTCAAAAAAAGAGTTATCTAAAAGGTTTGATGTTTATGTTGGTGCTATTTTGTATGGCAAATACTTACATGTACGGTATGGGCTTTATTGCCGACTTTACCAACTTTCTTATTTTTTCGGAAATAAATAATATAGGAACTGCGCACGCGACGAATTTTACCTTGTTCAGCTTGCTGCCGAGTACTCCACTGTTTTACTTAGTGCATGGCTTGTTTCTGCTGCTTAGCGTGCTGTTATTAACATCTCTAGCCGAAAAATCTCTAGAACTTGCGTTTTCGGTTGCGATTGTTTGTACTCTTTTCTTAAACATACATATACAATTTACAGACTTAGTTTTACTAATTATTCCTTTGTTGATTTTTTATTCTATGTATCTGAAAACGTCTATGTTACGGTATCTAGTGGCCGCTTTGGTTATGTTTTTTACTCCTATTTTGGGTTTGATGCTTTCGCCTGGCCTAGCGGCTATTTTAGGATTGATGGGGTGTTGTTTGGTGGTTCATCGCTTCGCTAGAGTACATCCAAATCTCTAAGCTCGCATACTCGCTAAGATATTTGGTGGCAACTCGTCGCTTGCGCTCCTATTGCACCCCAAACACTAAGATTCGGGTACTCATCAAGTGTTTGGTGGGCGATCCAGGAATCGAACCTGGGACCTCTTCCTTATCAGAGAAGCGCTCTAACCATCTGAGCTAATCGCCCTTAAAACATAGGTAATTTATATCATATCAGACAAAATATCAACGGGTAGGGTGTGCTCTTGCTGGTACCGTGTAGCCCTCGTGTTATAGGTCTTTACATTTCGTATTTTTTTTGGTACATATACATCAAACACCCAATATTTGGGATAACTTACATTAGGAGAGAAAAATGTCTGAACC
>JBPOHY010000121.1:0-2775 GCA_052035055.1 candidate division WWE3 bacterium
TAGTAGTTTGGCCATTGAGTAAGTTTTGGCATTTTCTGCTTGTGTTTTCGGTTGAAAAGTAAAACTCAAAGGGGTTTTTTGAGTATGAGTAATGTAGCGCCGCAGCGTGTGGGGATCCCTCAGTCAATAAAGTAGTTAAGGCGCAAACGCGGTGCGTATTAATAAAATCATTAATTTGTGAGTTCATAAAAAAATTATAACAGTTTATATACACCAAAAGCACCTATGCCCCACCCTACCAGGTGTATTATATTGCTATGCCTAGTGAAAATTTGGACTCAATTACTGAACTTTGGGCCTCTCAGGAGGCGCCACCTGCAAAAATTGAATATCAGGGGTATAAGTTGTCCGCCGAAGAATTTTCGTCCCCTGGTTTTAGGGAGTTGCGTTATACAGTTGAGGCAGAGAGCAATGGGAGGCTGGTAATTATCATACCTGGGAACGATCAAGCTTCTCATTCATCTGTAAGAAGATTGCGAACTTTAAGGAATACTGCTGACTCGGATTTACGGTTCAACTCTATTAGTATGTCTTGCAAAATTGAAGAAGACGTAGATATTGAAGAGACCACCACAAAGTTTGAAGAGTTGATAGCCCAGCTCCATAAAAATAAAGGTATCAATCAAGTTGTGATTGTTGGGTATTCCTTTGGGGGGATTGCCGCGTGTAAATTAGCCTCTAAGCTGCAAAAGTCCCAGGAGCAATTAGATATCGCGGGTGTGTTCTTATTAAGCCCCGTGACATCAGTAGAATCATTGCAAAGTGCCCCTTTAGTAAGAGCTTTTGACTCTTTGCCAAAGACTATACAAGAAAAGACCTTAGGGGCAGCCTATCGTACTTTGGACCATGTTCCTGCGTCGCTTGCCCACTCCGATGCTCCTAAAAATCTCTATAAGGCCTCGTTACAAATGGCAACTGTAAATCGGTTAAGCCAGATACCTGACCGGCTATCATCTACGGATAGCCTAGATGCTCCTGTAATGGTAGTAATTGCCCAGGACGATGAGTTTGTGAATTCTGGTAGATTAAAAGAAGAAGCCAAAAGGCTTGCTCCAGCGTCTTTGAGCTTTATTGAGTTGCCACCGGAAAAAATGCATAAACACAATTTTGACACCAACGAATGGGAGGATATGGCAAAAACCTATATGTTGCCCTTTATTGCTGATAGCTTAGCCTAAAGCCTAAATGTTAAAATATGTGTACTATGTTTAAAATTAACAAACTAAAAAAAGGCGATAAAGTTGCAGTGTTGTCTCCTTCGTTTGCTGCACCGGGTATGTGGCCACATGTTTACGAACTTGGTTTACAAAGGCTGAGACAGGTTTTTGGGTTGGAACCTATTGAATTTCCTACAACTAAAAAAGTGGGGGCTTCTAAGGATGAGCGCGCTAAAGATTTAATTGCTGCCTTTGAGAATCCAGAAATTAAAGGTGTAATATCCTCACTCGGTGGTGATGACCAAATAACTTACATTAAAAATTTGCCCAATGCCCCATTTATAAATAACCCAAAGCCGTTCTTTGGTTACAGTGATAACACGCAGTTTGCCAATTTCCTGTGGCTTAATGGTATCCCCTCTTACTATGGCGGGTCTCTTTTTGTTCAGTTTGCCGAGCAAGGAAAAATAAATGACTTTACTCTAAAGTATTTAAACCGCGCATTGTTTGAAGAGGGTGAACTTGAACTCGAGGTTAGCAGCGTGTATAGCGATATTGGTTTGGACTGGAATGTTGAAGAAAACCTAACTAAAAACAGAATTTACGAGCCCAACGACGGTTGGGTCTGGGACGGTGCGGTTGATACACAAGGAATTACCTGGGGTGGGTGTTTAGAATCTATTGATGAGTTGCTACGCCACGGGGTTGCAATTCCATCTCTCGACCAATTTGAAAATATTGTGTTGCTATCCGAAACGTCCGAAGAAATCCCAAGCGCCGATTATGTTTATCACGTGTACAGGGCCCTAGGTGAACGGGGAATTTTGGAACGGGTTAAAGGTGTGTTAGTCGGGCGTCCTAAAGCTTGGGAATTTAATAACCAAAAAAGTTTAGAGGAAAAAAAAGAACACAAAAAACAGCAGCAAGCGGCAATATTGGATGTTTTTAGAAAATATAATTCAATAGCACCGGTTATCCAGAACTTGGATTTTGGACACACCGATCCCCAGATTGCGTTTCCTTATGGTAGTAGGGTTCGCATCAACTCTCTAGATAAAAAAATATTCGTAAATTTTTAATAGTGCTAATATGTAGTCAATACCGTTTTAACAAAGGAGTTTGATATGGAATTTGTGATGTGGTTTTTGTGTATTGCGTTTTGGGTTGTCGTTTTATCACCATTCGTTGGAGCTGAAGTCATCGCGGTTGTCACTCTTGTTCTGTACTTTTTTTACGACCAGTACCAGACAGGGCGGCACAACGCGGCTATGAGGGAGGCTGAGGAGCGTGCTGATAGAAATCATGGACAGGGGTTTTAGGCGCTGATAAAGGTAGATTTATTTTGAGTCTACCTTTTTATTTTTACTAGCTGGGTACCGCATCACGGGTTTTTTCGTATATTTTAAGTTCGCGCGCGCTTTTGGTAAGAATATTGATTTGCTCGTTAATAAAGGGATTGTCCGAAATTAACGCAACCGACCTGCCACTCGCCTTAACCGACTCTATAATTGAATCAAGTATTTCGGCGCCATCTATATCAATAAAAGAACATTCCTTCAGTCTAATAAAAATATGATGGTATCCATTTAACCCCTTTTCGAATCTCTCAAGGTGCGTC
>JBPOHY010000215.1:0-10618 GCA_052035055.1 candidate division WWE3 bacterium
AATGTTCTTGTTTCAGCATTAAGTGCAAGTTCCCCTTCACCTTGTAAATAAGCGTCATTAACCTCTGTAAGTACAGGTTTTACAATAGTCCCAACAATTGCGGTTCCCTTTGAGGTATTAATTATTACTAGTGCCTCAGCTAATTTCGAAGCGGCAGCATCACTCGCCTGCTTGTCGGCCTGAACCGCTCTAAGTTTTTTCAATTTATCCGTAAACGTACCCTTAAAATTGGACATATAACAACTCCTGATATTAGAATAGGGTCTAGTTACCCGCTATACTAACACACACTAGTCTTTATACGGATAGTCAGTGGCAAGTTTTGAATGAGCCGCTTTGTAATCGGAACCACTAACCATAACCTCTCCCGTGGAATACATCATAGGTCCTAAGTCGTGAGATAACCCAACAAGCTTATCAAAAGAAAAAATGGGCTTTTTTATATGCGTCTGAATGTTTGTACTTATTAATTTAAAGTCGGCAAGTTTTTTACCAAGAACAAGACCAGTGGCTACCTTAGCTAGTGGAATTCCAACAGCTTTGCTACAAAAAGGAAGGGTTCGACTGGCTCGCGGATTAATTTCGATTACAAATACCTTGTCACCTTTGCAAATCATTTGAATGTTTAGTGCACCCACAAATTTGAGCTCTTTTACAATTTTTTTCGTATAGTCATCTATTGTACTAATTTGAGATTTAGAAAGATTTTGCGGTGGGTAAACACAGTGGCTGTCTCCAGAATGCACGCCTGCGTCCTCCAACTGTTCCAAAAGTACACTATAACAAGAGGCACCATCGGCAACTACGTCGACATCAACTTCTTTTCCCTGGGATACAAATTCATCAACAAAAATACCTTTTATAAAAAGATGCGGTTGCAAATTTTTTAGATATTCCTGATAACTACCTTTATCTGCGATTATAGCCATACCCTCACCCGCCAAGACATATGAGGGGCGTATTAGGCAGCTATACCTATACTTTTTAACGGCCAAGTCGAGCTCCTTTTTATTAAATGTAAGTGTGCCATTCGGATACGGAATGTTGAGCTTTTTTAGTAATTGGGCTGTTTTTAAACGGTCCTCGCATATATCAATAACGCGCATACTGGGGCCTAAAATAGGATAACCGGCTTGTTCAATCGTACTAGACAGCTTGAGCGCCGTTTGTCCACCAAACAACAAAAGCACCCCCACTAAATTTTCTTTTTCTGTTTCTAGAACATTTAAAACAAATTTGGTGGTTAGGGGCTCAAAATAAAGCCTATCCGAAATACTAAAATCGGTAGACACTGTTTCTGGATTATTGTTTATAACGACTGTCTCAAAACCCATTTTTTTTGCCGCGAGCACCGCGTGCACACAGCTATAATCAAACTCTATCCCCTGCCCTATTCTTATTGGACCAGACCCTACAATAACTACCTTTGGCTTTTTTGACTTGGAAATTATATCTTTGGCCCCTCCCAAAAAAGTGGAATAGTAATAAGGTGTGTGAGCCAAAAATTCCCCTGCGCATGTATCTACCAATTTGTAGCCACTAATCACTTTAGATTCAAAGTCGTGCGCAAACATTGATTCGAGTTTATTAATAAACCAAGGATGAATGTTGGAAACCTTAGAGATTTCGGTTGGCGAGATTTTTAGGACCAGAGCTCTTTTTATAGCACTTAGGCGCTCGTGTGTAGGCGTACTTAGTTTTTCGAGTAGCTGCGGTTTGCTGTCTTTATCACACAAACCCCAATAATTTGTTGGAAAGTCCAAACTTTCGACTGCTTTATATATAGCCTCCTCAAAAGTTCGCCCGATAGCCATAGTCTCACCAGTGGATTTCATACCTACACCAAGATTTTTATCTAGTTGGTGAAATTTATCAAAAGGCCATCTAGGAATTTTTACAACAACATAGTCTAGGGCCGGCTCGAAAAAGGCACTTTTACCAGTTATGGGGTTTTTGAGCTGAGGTAAGGTTTTGCCTATTGCTATCTTGGCAGCCATTCTAGCTATTGGATAACCAGTAGCTTTAGACGCCAAGGCCGAAGATCGTGAAAGGCGGGGGTTTACTTCGATAATGTAATATTTTTTACTTTTGTAGTCATAGCCAAATTGAACATTACACGCCCCCTGAATACCCAAAGCATCAACAATCTTAAATGAAGCGTCTCGCATATACTGAACCTCCACGTCCGGAACTGTTTGAATTGGCGAAACAACAATAGAGTCACCTGTGTGAATCCCCATCGGGTCAAGATTTTCCATAGTACATATGCAAAGCTTATTGCCATCAGAATCACGCACTATTTCGTACTCAAACTCCTTGCCGCCAAAAATAGACTTTTCGACTAAAGCCTGGCCAATAGGGCTAAGTTTTAATGCTTCTGAAATTAGACTGTCTAAGGCTTTTTTGTCATTTGCCATACCGCTACCGCTGCCACCAAGGGTATAGGCGGCGCGCACTATAACAGGAAATCCGATTTTCTTGGCAAAGTCCTGGGCGGCTTTGACCGAGGTAACACCTTTACTAGGAAGAACATGCAATCCAATTTCTTGAGTGATTTTTCTAAATACCTCTCGGTCTTCGCCTTTTTTTATAGCATCCATATTTGTACCCAAAACACGAACACCATACTTTTTAAATATTCCTACCTCATCGGCCTGGGTAGCTAGATTTAATCCTGCTTGCCCACCAAACGTAGGAACAACACCCCATACTTTTTCTTTTTTTATTACATTTTCTAGATTTTCAACTGTTAGAGCTTGAATATATACAGCACTAGCAAAATCGATGTCTGTCTGAATTGTTGCAGGATTAGGATTCAAAACCACCGCAGCATAACCCTCCTCCTGCAAGGCAATAGACGCCTGGGTACCGGAATAGTCAAACTCAGCAGCTTGGCCTATTTTTATCGGTCCTGAGCCGATAATAAGTACCTTTTTTTTCATATTCCAATCAATTCATGGGCAAAAATATCAAAAATATACTTTGTGTCATTTGGACCTGCGCTCGCCTCGGGGTGGAATTGAGTAGTAATTATTGGCAAGCTTTCATGAACTAAACCTTCAACGGTGCTGTCATTAAGGTTAATTAAATTAGCGCTTAATCCTTTGGGCAATGTCGCTTTATCAATGGCATAGCCATGATTCTGAGAAGTAATATATGCCTTGCCGGTATTTAAATCTTGTACAGGATGATTACCGCCGCGGTGGCCATACTTAAGCTTATATGTTTTTGCTCCTAGAGCTAAGCCAACCAACTGATGCCCTAGACATATTCCCAAAACAGGCCTTTTTAAACCTAGAACCTGCTGTGTAAGTGCAATTAATTCTGGTAGTTCGGCTGGGTCTCCGGGGCCATTGGCAAACACATATCCGTCGTAATTGTTATCCAAAGCCAACTTCATTTTTAGGTAGGGAATTATATCTATACGCAATCCACGTCGTGTTAAATCATCGGAAATAGAACTTTTATGGCCGGTATCAATCAACGCTACTGTTTTTTTGCCTTTTGTGTTTTTTGTGCGGATACTCTTAGTACTTACCATTTTTATTAGCTCGAGAGTAGATAGAGTTTTTTGTTCGTATACTATGAGTGTTGCCGGGCACACTCCGCTTTCTCTAAGATTTAGGACTATCGCGCGAGTATCAACATTACAAATGCCACCGCGCTTACTACGCTCCAGCCATTTGTCTAAATTAAGAATATCGTCCGAATCAGTAGAGGCATTCACCTGTGATATTACCAAAGCTTCGGGCCACATTTGTTTTGACTCAAACCAAGCCTGGTTAACGCCGTAATTTCCTATTAGCGGGTAAGTGAAAGTGAGTATTTGACCAGCGTAAGACGGATCACTCAAAACTTCGGTATAGCCATACATGGATGTGTTAAAAACCAATTCGCCGTTATAAATACCCTCACGACCTACTCCCGTACCAAAAACTATTTGGTCATTAAATACTAAAATGGCTTGCTTCATAAGCTCCAAATATGATAGCACTGATATAGGATGTTTTTAAAGAAAAAAAGGGACCAACACTAAATATAGTTAATATTGGTCCAACTAAACAATCGGTTAAGACACCAATTCGGTGATGCTAGCAACCGTTGGTAGGTCATCGAGCAATTCATCCAGAAAATTCATATTTAAAGCCTCAGTGGCAAGAAAAGTTCTGTCGTAAAGTGCAAATTCCTGTAACATGCTGAGCGAAACCCCTGTGCGTCTGCTAACAAATTCCGCCTCTTCAAGCTCTACGGCCTTTACACGTTCAATAGGCCAAGCAGCACCAGCAAGTATGGCAGCAATTTCTGCATTATCATGGGTATATGAGCCCCAATGAAACTTTAAACTTGAGGTGCGCACCGCTTGCCAATGGGAACAAAGCTGCAATAGCTGAAATGCATTAGAATGGGCATACCCAAATACAGTGCCTGTAAAAATAATGCCACTTATTAATACGGCACCTTTTATTGCATTGTAAGCATGATTTGCACCGCCAAAGCTATTAATCCAAAATGCTACTCGAGTTAATTTTCTTTGTCGAGCTACCTCGATAGCATCTATAGTTATTTCCTCTAGTTCCTCACCAAACTTCCCAAATATCGGAATAATCCCCTGCCCTGCCTGCCTTAATACGTTCTCGCGGTATAATGTCCAATCTCTTATCATAAGGACTCCTTGTGAACTGGGTTGTGCTGTTATGATCGAAAGTATTCGATCATGGATTGTCAGGTGTAAAATAAACCGCACCCGAATAGCTATATTCGACAATACCAACGCGCCGATCCAAAACATAAACTACAGCCTTCCAGCTTGTACACGAGTACATAGGGCAAGCGAGTGGAAGTACATTTTTTTAGCTCAACTTTGGTGGTGGAAACCCCATATATACTGGCAACTTGAGAAATAGTAGCTAGACGTAGGAAACATCGAAACCTTCCTTATTTGTGGATTTGTTCGGTATTATAGGGTATCTGGTGCGAGCACGCAAACGGTACAATATGTACTGGAAACTTGGTATCAAGTTAAACTATACTTAACTCATAATGCTTAATGAAAACATTCACGAAATAACAATCGAACAAACAAATGTAGCGGGACAAAAATCTAGTTTGCGTGAGGCAAATGCAGGTGATATGGAAAGATTCTGGGAATTAGTTGAGTCTCCAGATTTCAAAAAGTATTTTGGTGATGATGAAAAAACCACAAAAACAATACGCGAAGGTACAATAGCCACCACTTTAGAAAATTTACTAATGCCAAAGGAGCAAGAGGGAGATAGTAAAAAATTTCTTTACATAATAAGTGGTTCCAGTGCTCTGGTAGGAAAAGGTGAATTTGGAAATTTGCAAGGTATGGTAGGACTTTTGCATTGTGAAAGAATTGATGCTAGCAAGCCGATAAAGAGATATATTGCACAACAGGAAAAAGATATGGGACTTGCATCTGTAAAGGATACAAAATACCCAGTTTTAGAGATTACTTACGCTAGATACCCAAACTCCGAGGGGGGCCAAGTAGCCTCCGGAGTTAGACAAGCTCTGTGGGAACTATATCTAAGAACAACAGAGGTTATGGAAACAACGGTAACAGAGGAAAATGGAAAGCGTTATATGGTACAAAAACACTTTAACAAAATTACAGATACGGAACCCGATAGCACAGAGGGAGTGAGTTTAGAAGAGAATGAATTACCTGATACAGGTGTAAAAATGGAATTTTTAACGCCTCTTGTTGTCCTCGCATATATCGACCCCGAAAATCACGATTCCATGAGAACTGCTGAAGCTGCAGGTCTTGTTAGAATAACTGAAGACGAATTTGTAGATGTTATAGGCGACCATATCTATCAAGTAGATTGGAATGTACTAGTCGAAAAAATACAAGCCAGTGCAGATAAAGAGTGGACACGAAAATTTTGATACATTACAAAAAACTGTTAAATCAGAATACAGACACTATTATTGCTTAAGCTTCTTTTATTTATACCCCTCAGCCTGCAAATTAAACATTTCTGCATACCTACCATTATTTAACATGAGCTCTTGGTGCGAGCCCTGCTCTAGTAATTTACCATTTTCAACAACAATAATTCTATCCGCCAGGCGCACCGTAGAAAATCTGTGGGAAATTAAAAATGTTGTCTTGCCTTGTGTAAGTTCAGTAAACTTTTTAAAAATCTCGTATTCAGCTTTGGCGTCCAAAGACGCCGTAGGCTCATCTAATATAATTACCGAGGAATTCCGTAAAAATGCGCGAGCAAGAGCTATTCTTTGCCACTGCCCAAGAGACAAATCGGTACCGCCTTCAAAACGTGTTCCAAGGATAGTGTCGTAGCCTTGGGGAAGACCACTAATAAAGGTGTCGGCTTCGGCTTTTTTTGACGCCATTTGGATCGCTTCTGCATCATGCAGCTTATCAAGTTGCCCAAACGCAATGTTTTCGGTTGCAGTTAGTTGATACTTAACAAAGTCCTGAAAGATGGTAGCCATACTATTCCACAGGTCCGTGGTTTTGTACTCCTTGATATCTTTTCCATTAATATAAATGGCCCCCCTAGTTACATCATAAAATCTCATTAGCAGCTTAACTATTGTGGTTTTGCCCGCTCCGTTTTGGCCTACCAAGGCTATGTTTTCGTTATCTCCTACCTCAAATGAAACATCCTCTAGAACAAAAGGCATTTCGGTTTTATACCTAAACCAAACGTGGTCAAATTTTATGCTCATTATTTTGCCCAACTTGGCCGGATTTTCTGGCTCGAACAACACCGGCGCTAGCTTTAAAAACTTGGCAAAGTCGTTAACATAAAGCGAATTTTCGTATAACGAGTTTGTATACCTAAGCATACCTCCCAAACTATTAGAAGCCCGGTTGAAAGCTCCGGTATAGAGCACAACATCACCTAAGCTTAAGCGTTCAAGATACACCTGAATTATTGTAAATAAATAAAAACCATAGTAAGCCAAATCTGCTACGGTAGTAGTTAAAAATGCCCCTATAAATTGTTTTTTTGCCAAGGACCAGTTTTCATCCAACAATCTTGTAAAAAACTGCCTGTATTTAGCCATTAAATAGTCTCCAAGATTAAAAAGCTTTACTTCCTTAACCGAATCCTTATCTGTAGTTAGACGAGCTATGTAATCAGCTTTCTTTGCCTCTGGTACTCTAAACCCCGATAAATTATGTTTGACCTGCGAAAATCCCATGCCCCACAACAAGGTAGGCACATTTATGGCGATAACTATAGGAAGCAGTATCCAGTGGATACTAACAAGAATTATAGCTACAGAAACTACTTCTACAGAAAGCCTTAGCAGCTCAGCTACGTCGTTAACTGTCGCCGGTAGTCTAGAATCAATTTCCTGTCTAACCTTTTCGTATTGACTGTAAAAGTCAGCGCTTTCGAAAAAGCTTATATCCAATTCTAAGCTTTTCTTCATTAACTCAAGGTGGGCAAATTCCATGAGCAAATCCCACATTCGATTGTGAGTTAAAAACCTTACAGTAACCATGATATTAGAAAATATTGAGGCTCCCAAGGCAATGCAAAGATAAAACAGAGTTGAGTAAAAAGCAGGACTGCCTAAAGTGCCCCCGGTACTTATTAAACTATCAATTATATGTTTCCCCGCCCAAATGCCTATTGCCGGCGTTATACCCGAGATACTATAGGCAAAAAGATATAAAAGCGTTAGCTGCGGATTTGCTTTCCAAGCAAGACTAACTGCAGTTTTGGTTGTTGTTAAAAAATTTGATATGGTTTTTTCTTTTTTCATTTTTTTAATATTACCGCAAGCTCTAGAAGTTGTAATCATCAAGCAACTCGACCTGCTTGTAGTACTTATTATGATTTACAATCCAAAAACCCAAGAATACAATTTAGGCATGAAACTTAAAAACGTCTCGTATTTGCATGTAGGGTTTGTTTTCGTGTTTTCTTTAATACTCTTAGGCAATTTGCCAGTTAAAGCAGCCACCAGCTATTGGGTACAGTTTGGTGCGCCTGGAAAGCCGGCAGGAGATTGGAATACTGCAGAGGAATTGTTAGAAAAGCTAAACGCTAACGGCATACAGGCAACAGAGATTGATCGTTGGAAAAACAGCGGTTGGGACGGACATATTAAAGATTTTCCTTTTAATGACTTTGATATTAAGGCTGAAGAAGGCTATTTTTTAAAAGTAGCCACTGACGACCCTAATTTTGACAATGTCCTAGCTGACTATGAGAGCTATGTGCCTACTGAATATTCAATAAATAGCGGCTGGAACTTAATTAACTTCCCAAAGGGTTTCAAAAACAAATATGGTATAGATAAAGCCGAAGATATTTGCAAAAACATGGGCAGCTCGATTACAGAAATAGCCTACACAGAACCCATGGAAGACCAGCTTAAACCCATTGACGAGTCCCCCGGCTATAAATCTCACGAATGCGGATCAACTAATAACAACTTTACCATTGAAGAAGCACATTCATATTTTTTGAAGGGAACAAGTTACAGCACGTGGAAACCAGAAAAAATGACAAAAGCCTATTTTGTATTTTGGGGCCCAAAGGGAATACCGGCAGACAGTTGGAATAAGGCTGAAGAACTGTTAGAAAAGTTAAGTTCAGAGGGCATCCCCGCAACAGAGATAGACAGGTGGAAAAACAGCGGCTGGGATGGTCATGTAAAAGATTATCCATTTAATGACTTTACTGTAGAAGCCGGAGAAGGTTATGTTATTTCTGTAAGTGACCCAAACGCGAAATTGCACGATGTACTTGATTCATGGACAGATACTTCATCGAGTACCTACGAATTACAAGCTACCTGGAACCTAATATCTTTCCCAAAAGCACTAATCGAAGGTAATACGCAACTAACAAAAGCCAGTGATTTATGTGACTATGACGGAATTACCGAAGTTCAGTATGCCCGCTATTACGAAAAAGGCACAGAGGCCAACTATACTAATTATGAGTGCGGAGATAGCGAAGACGATTTTTCTCTTGAGGCAGGGTTAGGTTATTTTGTTAAGTCTTCAAAAAACACGACACTTGAGCTGACAAAAATCGCGGCAGCTACGACTGAAAACAACACAGAAAATCCAGCGGAAAAAGATACGGACAAAAAAACTGCAAAAACTGAAACTATAAATACAACAGAGACAAAGCAGACAGCGACACCGAATGCTCTAAAGGCTATTACTACCCCGATTGGGGAGATTTTAGGTAAAGATTTTACTAATTTTAATTTTTATGATTCCTTAATAGTTTTAGTGGCCTTTATTATAGTAGTGTTGCTAGTTTTGCTCATTATAGTTCTCGCAATATACAAGGCCAGAAAAAATGAAACACTACCTAGCATTAGGGGCTATCTAAAGAATAAATTTGCAAAGGTGTTTAAGAAAACTGAGGTTTCTTTAACAAATGAAAATAGTGAAACAAAGAATTAATACGGCTACAAAACACTAGTTTCGGAGACTGAAACGGTAGTTTCACTTACAGGTTCCTCTATGGGCACTTCGGGAATAACCTCTGGTGTTTCTATGTCATTATAGGAGTCATCGGATTTTTTAGAAGTTTTTGCGCTAATTGCTATCCAAGAAAAGGAAACGTCAAAGTCAATCGGTTCTTTTAGTCTGATTGTAAAACCTTTTGAATCAACGTCTGCGATAACATACTGTATTTTCCAAATGTCATGGGCATCATCCTCAAGCCTTTCTTTGGATGGCAGTAGACTAACCTGGACTATTGGATCCTCAGCTTAAGCTTTGTCAAAGATAATGTCCACCTGCGTATCGCCCTCTTTAATTTTCGTAAATCCTGCTGTATCGGCACTAAATGTTGGGGCGGTTTCAAATTCAACAGTGTCCTTAAATACAACCTTTTTTAAGTAAGAAACCAGCCCAGAAAAAACACTTTCTGCACGGAAATCTGCCTTTCCTAGCACAACTAATCCATTGGAAAGTTCGATATCAGATAACTTTAGGTTTGTTGCAGGAGATGTCGATGAGTCTACTATATTTGTCATTTCCTTGTTTAACTGCGTATAAAGATCCTGCAAACTAGAAACACGGTCTGTATACAGTTCAAGCCCCTGTATCTCATCTGCCTTTATCTTCTTTGCGATCAGCAGGTCCGTAACAATATTAGGGCTTATGACTTCGTTGGTAACTGATATACGGTCCGTGTATATTTCGGACAAACTTTTTGCACTTTCCAAAGCTTCTTTACGTTGTTTTGACAAGTACTCCAATATTTTATTCTGCTTTTCAGTTAGAGAACGTTGGCTTAATGTCGCAATTTCAGTCGTAGCTCCCGTCAAGCCGCTATCGCTCGCGGACACATCGTCTACGCTGATTGGGGTTACAGGGGCTGCGGTTGCTATCTCACCAATTACTAAATCTATAGAAGTTCCATAATAGTCTGTGAGATTTACAAAAACCTCAACAACACCACAGCGCTCACCAGGCAATATATCTGTAATAGCACACAAAGTTGGGTCTTCAGTAAACTCACTGATCACCACGCCTAGTACGCGACCAGCTTTTGTAGCGCGCATACCAAATCCCGGCACATCCGACGATGTAATTCGATCCCCTATTTTAATTTCTCCATTTTGCGTAATCACTTTA
>JBPOHY010000023.1:0-4076 GCA_052035055.1 candidate division WWE3 bacterium
TTGGTTACCTTAACACCGCCATACTTAACGGTATAGTCATTGTCTGTAATTTCTAAACAAACACCCTTAATCAATTCCTTATTCTCATCCATAAAGCTTTCGATATAGTAGCGATCGATAGGCTTGCCGCGGTCAAAGCCATATATAAAGCTTAGAGGCTGTAAGCTTCTTTTTTGCTCTCCAAATATATAATAACCTGCTGCAGGCTTTAGAGTTCTAACCACATGTGATCTAATTTTTCTTATAGTATCAAGACCTCTGCGGTATATGTATTTTAAATCTTGCATAAATTTTCCTTTTAATTCTTCAGTAGTCTGAAGCTAATTTAATAATTTTACTTTCTTTATAACTCCTCTTAATGCGATAACTGAGGGCAAAAATGTATATTTAAAGTCGCGCATTGTGTGAGTAGAATCAACACCAACCCTAGGTATACGCAGCGGATTGGTCTTAGAACTTAAAATCCCATCGTCCATAGTGAACGCTGACTTATACGCAGCCGATAGTACCATATTTTCCACTTTTTTGCCATAACGCCCCTTTGGATACGAGAACGAGGTTACTGCGGTACCTAGTGTAGTTTCTAGTATCTGCTTTGGGTCGACAATTTCTGTGGTTAATGCCGAGTCTGTAAGGGTTGCAAAATCCGCATGAGTAGCGCTATGGCAACCGATAGCCCATCCATCCATTAAAAGCCTTTGCAAATTTTGGGTTGCCATAAACTCGAATTTCTGACCCAACTCATCAAAATTGGCCTTAATTTCATCAGATAGCACAAAAACTACTGGCTTTATACGTTTACCATTTAAAAAATCTCTAACTGACAAAATATTAGAATAGCCATCATCAAACGTTAGTAAGAATGACGGCTTTGTAATTTTAAGCTCGCCGTCTAAATACTTGTGTAAGTCAGTTAAGGTTATTGGTGTATATCCATGGCCTAAAAGGTAATTTATTTGTTCCTGAAAATCCTGTCTTTTGACGCTGTACCTAAAACCATCATCCGAAATACCATGGTAACAAAACACAACAACCTTAGGTTTACGACCTAAGAAAGAGTCAAACCCACCCGCCAAAATATACATAAAATTGCGTGCAGCTATTATTATTTTTTGGAAATTACCTTGAAGACTGAACATCTGCTAGTTTAGAACTTTGGAACTCGTGGACACTTGCCAAACTTGGCTGTTTTGCTTGCGAGTCTTAGTGATTAGGATAGTGTAAAAAACAATGAGGGCATATAAGGTAGTTTTGACCGGCTTTCTAAAAAGAAACGGTAGTAAAAGCCAAGCCGAATTTAGAGTTAAAAATTTAATTTCCGGGAGTACAACATCTAAACTCATACTCTCTGCTTTTGCTTTAAAAAACCTAACGCTTTGGTTTATGTGGTCTTTTAGATTGCTTGGACATCTTATATAACAAATAGCGTCTTTTGCGTAATAATAGTTAAAGCCATTGTGTTTAGCAAAATAATAAGAGTGGGCATCCTCGCCAACGCTAGCACCAAATTTGAAGCTTTTATAGAATCGTCGTGAAAACGCGCGAGCAGCCCCATGGCATGTATAAACATTTTCACCATCGGCGTATGTTTCAAACAATGCGGTTTTAATATCCATGCCCAAAACCAAAACCGACTCCAAATAACCTTTTGGGGTAGTAGCCAACATACACGAAGATACTATATCGGCGCCATCATTTATTACAGGTAAGACTATATCTCGAATAAACGTATCACTGGTTATCAATATATCTGCATTTAAAAGCACCAATATATCCTCGGCACACATGTCTATCATTTCATTCTGTCTACCAGCTTGACCCTTGCGGTCTTTATTGTCTTTTAATATTAGGCGAGAGTCTTTAATCTTTTCCACTTCCTCTTTTGTACGGTCGCTACTCCCGTCGGAATTAACAACAATTCGAGAAATATTGAATCCATCCTCTATTTGAGAAAGTAATTTAGTAAGTAGCGAGTGAATATTTGCTTCTTCGTTGTAAGCTGGGATTCCTATAAAGACCGTAGGCTTGGTTGTGGAACTATCCATTTTTTTTGTGGTCCTTTAAGATGTCTAGAATTTTATTTGCGCTGCTATCCCAAGAGTAATTTGCCGCCCACTCTATGCATTGTGATTGTAAGGTTGTCCTTAGTTTTTTGTCAGATAAAATGAGCGAAATTTTTTCGGCAAACTTCTCTGCATTACCATAATCAACCAAAAAGCCAGAATGTGGATTACGAACAGAATCACGCAATCCAGGAACGTTAGACGCAACAACCGGAGTTCCACATGCATTAGCCTCAATAACCGAAATCCCCCACCCTTCCATTTGAGACGGATTAACAAAAACCCAAGATTCTGATAAAAGTTTGTTTTTTTCTTCTTCAGTGACTCTACCTGCAAAAGTGATATTTTTGGCAATGCCTAGATTGTCTGCCAATTTCTCCAAATCTCCCCTAGATTCCCCATAACCCGCAACAACCAACTGTGCTGTAGGCTCAGTTTCTAAAACCTTAACCATCGCATTTAATAACACATCTAAAGATTTGTAATACTTTAGTCTTCCCAAATAAACCACCTGCGGAGTCTTTGTTTTTTTATAAGGTTTGATCGGTGCAGTTGTGACACCCGGATTTATGATGTTAATTTCTTGTTTGTTTTTTTTGCCAAATCCCAAATTGAACATGTCATTTTTTGACGATTCTGATACGGTAACCAGACGTGACTTGCGATAGGCAAATGGCATGACTTTGCTTTCTAAGAAACAGGCAATAGTTGCCAAAGGCTTTGGTAGATTTTTTTTGTAAACAGACTGATGAACATGGTGTATTAAAACAACCACGGGTTCTTTTGCATACAACGCGGTTAAAAATGGAACTGCATTTTCGGAGGTCAGTATCACATCGTACTTGCCCCTAAATTTAAACATATAATAAAAAAATGCCCAAATGTAAACTGTAAAAAGTCCACCTTTTCGAACAATGTGTACCCCATCTATTACCTCTGTTGCGGGACTATGACGGTCATTTCCACAAAAGAAAGTAACTTGGTGCCCGTTTTCGACAAGTCTTTTGGCAACTTCTTGAACATATACTTCTGCTCCACCGGCCCATACATGCTTAGTGTCACGCCAGTTGAATAATAGGATTTTTAGTGGGAGCGCTTCATCAAAAATGGATACAGCTGTTTCAACCTTTGCGCTAGATTTAGCCAGCTTGGCTTCTTTTTCTGCTTTTTTCTTTAAATGTAGGCCGTGCACTGTTTTTTCCCAATGGTGCGGTTTAAATATTAGCTGATAAAAGGCCATTACTGCCGCAACGCTTATTAATAACCAATAAAATGGAATCAAAAGTGCAAATTTGATAAGGCTCCAGTGACCTCTTTTGGCGCAACCAATCATGTAGTTGTACATGTACACAAAATTTCCAAATACTAACGAAAAAGCCGCCATGTAAAAAACCAAAGTTGGGTACACCGCCTCAATAGCAGCACCTACGTGCGCATAAAATACAAAGTACGCTATGGTTGTTAACCACAAAACTGGATTAATCAACATAAAGTAAATTCTCAGCCCAATAACTAATTGAAAAATTAGCGCGTGAAATTTGTGAGTTCTAAAAAAGTTAATTGGGTCCCGCATATGTACAAAAAAAGTCTGCATATAGCCCTTGATCCAGCGAGATCTTTGACGTATCCAGTTTTTTACATTACTGTTTGCTTCTTCAAACGTTACCGAATCAATAATTGCAGTTTTATATCCCTCCTTAAACAGGCGTGCGCCTAAATCGCAGTCCTCCGTGACATTAAAGGGGTCCCAACCGTGCAGCTCACGTAGTTTGTTTGTTCTAAAATGATTGCTAGTGCCACCCAACGGTATTGTCGTATCAATTGATTGCAAACCTGGAAGCACAACGTCAAACCACAAAGAATATTCTGCAGTGAAAAATCTAGTCAACAAATTGTGGTGTGGGTTGTAATAATTAAGCTTTGCCTGAATACAAACAGTCTTTTTAGTTTCACGTTGAAAGGCTATATATGCTTTTTTCAGCTGTTGTTTGTCTGGGTTATCCTCGGCATCAT
>JBPOHY010000027.1:0-1952 GCA_052035055.1 candidate division WWE3 bacterium
TAGGAATGTTGCAAGATTGAGCCAATATACCCCAGTTGTCTGCGATTTTAGACGCAGCTTCGTACATGGACTTACCCTTGGTAGAGTCAGTAGCGCTGTTAGAGAACATAGAGATTGCAAAAACAGCAAGCAAACCGAGGAATATACCAACGATTGCCAATTCAATAAGGGTGAAGCCCTTTTGAGCGGTCTTACGTGCAAAGGAAAAATGCTTTTTCAATAGTTTCATAAAAAACTCCTATTTGGATTTAAAATTTTTGTAAGTTAATAATAATAAGCTTGTAAGCCCACCTGGCCAACGCACCCTTTATGAGGCTTTTAATACTTTAACGTTAAAAATAAGCCCCAAACCACTTTTAACGCCAATTTAAGTCTTAGTCTAATTGAAACTTTGACTTTAATATGGTAGTATAGTAAATTTTTTTTATACGCTCTTTTTTTAGAGCATTATTTTCAAAATTAAGTATAGATATAGGCACTTAATTTTTAAATAATTAGCATAAAATTAAATTGGCTGAACGAATGTAATTGTTCGAGTGCCACTACTTGCGACAGAAAATCTAAACAAAGGGTCTGTCGTGTTAGCAGTAGCCGGTACAACTGTAGCAGTATTGGCTCCTGAAGTGGAACTGTATTTATTATACAAGGCCAATACGATGTTCTCAGGCACCGTTGCAATGCCAAAAGCTATATAGTTTCTGCCGGAATTTGAAACTAAAGATACTCCGGAAATAGTGTACCCAATTATTCGCTCTACTCCTGGAGACCCTGTAACCGCTCCTCGAATGGGTTTTGCCCCAGAGTTTTTATAACAAGCGGAATAGGCTGCTACCACCCCAGCATTGCTGGACCCTGTTATCAACGCAACATTCTTTCGAGCGGTAGTCGTGGCGACAGAGTCAGCACCCACTGCAACCGCAGTAATGTCTGAAGAAATATTACATAATTGAACAATTTGCCCCCATTGGTTGGCTATCTTAAATGTCACGTCATAAAATGTTTTAGCTTTTGTGCCGTCAGGCGCAGACGTAGAAAACGTCGTAATTGCAAAGATAGCCAGCTGCCCCAAGAATAAGCTAACAACGGCCAACTCAATAAGAGTAAAACCTTTTTGCTTAGACTTTAATTTCTGCGGGTATTTTTTGGGTAGCTTCATGTTTATTCCGCTTAAAAAGAAATAATGATGTTATCGGCGTATTGTGCATTAGTGTCTGTGGACGGATAAGCACGTTCAGTTAAATACCTATTGAACCGAATAGCGGCAGAGATAGGCTTAACATTTCGGGCTTTACTTGGCAACTTGGGGGAACCCCCATAGTAGTCTGCGGGAGTGTAATCTGCGCAATATTCAATGGGTCCCCCCCAAGGTGTTGTGCCGTACTCAGTAACGGGTAGCCCGCTTTCTTTTAAGATAGAGACGTTTTCAGAATTAAGGGCATACCAACCATCCCAACATCCTTGATTTGCTGCTGCACCGGCAGATGTAGACTGCACCACTTCTAAATTGGTTCCAACATAGGCGTAATTTTTTGAAGAACATAGGTTTCTAGGATACGGAGAAGTATTTCCAGTGTCGGAAACTCCCGCATTAGAGCAAGCCAATGCCCGCCCCTGTAAAGGAGCCGTGGAATATGCCGACGCATAATTTTTTAAGGAAGTTCTTAACTGGTCTAATTGTTTTTTAAATTTATCTAAAAGAACCATCTGTGCGGGTAACGATGATACGTAGGTTACGCCGATATCCGTAGACAACGGTTTCCAAGTAGCATCTGCATATAACGTAGCAAGAGCGGGTAAGTTGCCAGATTGCGAATTAGGCAAGGCACCCGCTCTATTGCATGTAGTAGTCTTAGACCGTTGACAATTTGTTAAATAAATAACGCCCAAATCGTATGTCAATACGATTTTACCTCCAGTAAACCCGGCCCCCGGATTAAAAAAAGATAGCTCTG
>JBPOHY010000081.1:0-10109 GCA_052035055.1 candidate division WWE3 bacterium
CGTTATGAGAATCGATGAAAGCTCTGCACAAATAGAACATGAGGCTACAGTTAGTAAAATCGGTGAGGAGAAGTTATTTTACTTGATGAGCAGAGGACTGAGCGAAGAAGAAGCCATGGGTTTAATCGTAAGTGGTTTTATTGAACCAATCGTAAAGGAACTCCCATTGGAGTATGCCGTAGAATTAAATCGCCTTATTGAATTAGAAATGGAAGGAAGCGTTGGTTAACTTTTATGATTTCTCAAATGATAAAAATGAAAAAAGGAGAACCGTTAGTTATTAAACCCGAACACGATACCCAATATGTTTTACTTTTTAGTCACGATGCAGAAGACACTCCATACAGTGTTACTTTAGTATTTGCAAAAGAGGGTGTCTCCGCAGAAATTTTAGCAATATATAAGTTAGCAAAAAACGAAAAATTAAATTTAACAACAGTGGCCCAACATGCTGCACCAAATACTACCTGTACTACTAGTATTAAAGGCGTATTACTCGATGGCGGTCATTCCGACTATGTTGGCAAAATATTAATCGAAAAAAAAGCTCAGCAAACCAATTCTTATTTGGACCATAACGTATTAGTAGTAGGTCAGGGTACGCACAATAGTTCGCAACCAATTTTAGAAATTGAGGCAGACGATGTGAAGGCTTCTCACGGTGCAACTACTGGTAGAATAAATGAGGATCAACTTTACTATCTCAGAAGTAGAGGGTTTTCGTTACAAGAATCTGAAAAGCTAATAGTAGAAGGTTTTTTTGAAAACTTGCTTCATAAAATCATTAATGTTGAGGTTCGTGAAGAGGTGCGGTCATGTCTAAAATAAACGCTATAGAAATAAAAAAAGATTTTCCTATTTTAAATCAACCAGTAAATGGAAAAGATTTGGTTTATTTGGATAATGCAGCGTCTGCTCAAAAACCCATACAAGTAATAAATTCCGAATTAGACTTTTATAAAACTAGTTATGCAAATGTACATCGAGGTATCTATACCCTAAGCGAGGAGTCCACTAAGTTGTACGAAAACGCACGCAAAACAATGGCCGAATTTATTGGTGCGCACGTCCCAGAAGAAATCATTTTTACCAGTGGTACTACAGAGGGTATAAACGCTGTAGCGCAGGGTTTTGCACTTAATATCCTTGGACCCGGGGACAAGGTTTTAGTTACCAAAGTAGAACACCACAGTAACTTAGTACCTTGGCAGCAAATTTGTAAAAAAGTAGGAGCAATCCTTACATATGTCGAAATGGACGAAAACTTTGAATTCCCGTTAGAGGAAATTAAAAAACACTTTGCAGACGGTGTTAAGATTTTTGCATTTACTCATGCAAGCAATGTGTTGGGCAATATTTATCCGGCAAAAGAAATTTGTAGGCTTTCCAGAGAATACGGTGTTTATACAGTCCTAGACGGTGCTCAGGCCGTACCCCACTTTAAAGTAAATGTTCAGAGTTTGGATTGTGATTTTTATGCATTTTCAGGACACAAGATGTTAGGGCCAAGTGGTATTGGTGTTTTGTACGTTAGGCGCGAGTTATTTGAAAAATTTTCTCCATTTAAATTTGGTGGTGGCATGATTGATGTGGTTACAGAAACAGACGCTACTTGGGCACACCCGCCAGAAAAATACGAAGCCGGTACGCCAAATATTGCTGGTGCCGTAGGTTTAGCAGCTGCCGCCAGGTATTTAGAGTCAATTGGCTTAGACAACATTCGCGAGCACGAAATAGAGATAACCAAGTATGCCCTGCAGCAATTGCAACAAATACCGAACATATCCATTCTGGGCAGTAAGAATCCTGAAAATCGCACTGGCATAGTTTCATTTACAATCAAAAATATTCATGCACATGATATCGCATCCATACTAAATGTTCATGGGGTGTGTGTTCGTTCGGGACACCACTGCACCATGCCATTGCACACGAGTTTAAACTTAGCAGCTACTGTCAGAGCAAGTTACTACCTTTACAATTCTACTCACGATATTGATATGCTTGTGGTGGGTTTAAAGAAAGCACTAGAAATTTTAGTCTAAAACTTATGCAAGATACTGATTCTATTTATAGAGAAGAATTAATGGAGCATTATAGAAACCCTAGCAATAGGGGAAGCCTTGCAAATCCTACACTCACCATTACTGAAAAAAATCCCATGTGTGGTGATGTGCTAACTTTGCAAGCAACGGTTTCTGATGACACTATTATGGATATAAAATTTGACGGCGAGGCGTGCGCTGTTTGTATAGCCGCTGCGTCAGTTTTAACTGACGAAGTTAAAGGCAAAACATTGAAGGCAGCTAAAGAGTTTGACAAAGATAAGCTTTTAGAGGCTCTTGGGGTAAATCTCACAACTAGTCGTATAAAGTGTGCCACGCTATCTTTAGAGGCACTCGCAGAAATGACAAAAATTTATGAAAACAGATAAGCAACAACAACCAAATAAAAATGCACCTGTAGTGACAAAAGACATGAATATTGGGGATATTGTTTTTAAGTATCCTGATGTGGCAGAAATTATGATGGATTACGGATTACACTGTGTGGGTTGTATGGCTAATGGCTTTGACACCATAGAGCAGGGTGCAAAAATACACCAGCTTTCTGACGAAGAGATTGAAGAAATGCTAATGCGTGTAAATGACTTTATTCTGTACGGAGAGGAGTAATTTGGCTAATACCGCGCGTAAAGTTTATAGAGTTGAGGTTGATAAAAAGGCATGTATAGGGGCTGCAACTTGTGTTGTTATCGCACCAAAAGCTTTTGAAATGAACGAAGATAGCATTGCGGAGGTTAAATCTACTGCCTTGGAGCTTTCGGATGACGATTTACTAATTGCCGCGCAGTCTTGCCCCACGCAAGCCATCATTTTATATGATTCTGAGGGGAATCAAATTTTTCCAAAGAATCCTGCCAAATTGCCTAGCCTGTAGGTTTTTGTTATACTCCAACTAAATTTGTTACACTCTTGTGAGCTACCCCGCGTTAGAACACATTGTAAAGGAGTAAACTATGCCGAATCTCGAAGTGATTTTCATGAATGTGTGTCTGCCTGTTTTGGCCATACTTCTGTTGTTAGCATATATCGCAGGCTTTCATATTTTCATGCACTTGCAGGCACTACTAATGATTCAAGAGATGCAGGAAGATTTGCCAAAAATAGATGTTCTTCCCGAAGGAGATTTGTTACTGCTAACAATTGACACAGGTACAGACCCCTTCTAGGTTTTATGGTATCGCTATGCATATTTTATGCTTCCTACCTGCACTGATGTTGGTACCTCTACTCATATTTTTTTTCTGTAATCTTGTAGTGGAGATCATAAAACAAATATATGCGAGTTATAAAAAATCAAAACAGTCCGGATAGTTACAAAAGTACCTGTCCGGATTTTTTTTGCTAGAATATGCTTATGAAATATCAAATAACTTCGGATAACATAGACCTGTCGGAAAGTATGAAAGTTTTAGCGGTGGAAAAATTGCAGAAGATAGAAAGCAAGCTTACCGATAAGCAAAATGAGTCCTCCTTTGCACGCGTGGTACTAAATAAAGCGGCTGCAGATGCGGAGTTTAAGGTTAAGGTGGAACTTGATATTAATGGCAAAACCTATTTCGCTGAACAGAAAGACTTTGCTATGGAAACAGCTTTAATTAGAACAATTGATGAGGCGTTACGAATGTTCGAAAAGGCTAAAAGGTCTGAGTCTGCCTGGCAAGAAACCCGCGACCTGAAAAGAAACCCAGAGGATTTAGTGGACTTAGAATAGTCTCCACTGCCAAAAGCTTCACAGTACTACTTTTTTAATATAAAATGCCTGTGCCGTTAAGGGTGCTTAGCTCAGTTGGTAGAGCAGACGTCTTACGTTTGCGAAGTACTCTGAGCAAAGGCAAGAGAGTTAAACTTTAAATTTTACATATTGGTGCGGGTGCTTAGCTCAGTTGGTAGAGCAGACGTCTTATACACGTCCGGTCCTAGGTTCGAGCCCTAGAGCACCCACCATAAAGGTGGGCAGGCCCACCAAGTATCCTGGCGAATGAAATGCGCCTAGAGTCTTGGATGTACTCTAGCGAAGCTATGAGTACACCAAATGCCTTAGCTTGAATCTGCGGGCATTTTCCCTTATAATACCCCATAACAATACTGTACCTCTTTTCCATTTATTCATAAGGAGTTTATATGAGAGCAAAATTTGTGTTTTTGGGCTTGCTGTTGTTATGGCATTCGCTTGCCTATTTTTGGTTAAATACCCCATCCATGCGCGAAACTAGTCCTAACGGTAACGCCCTTAATGTAGCGGTGTTTGTAGTGGAGCTCGTTGCATACTTTTTCATTACAAGAGCTTTGGATGTGCCCCAGACAACTGATGCCGTCACTGTTTCCGCAACCGAAGGTATCTCTCGAGAGCGTAGAGTGGCTATTGATCTGGAAATGGCATTATTACCGTCACTTTGGTCTCGAGGCGCTGCTAAAGCTATCAAAAAGTTCTTAACTGTAGTTGGAGCTTTTCCCGACGACTATATTGCTGCCTATGGAGAGTTTCTTGGTGAACAGGTATGGGGCCGCGTCGATTACGAACATCGTAAACTCATAGAGGCCGCAACTCGTAAGTATTTGGCAGAAAATGATGTTTTCATTATCGATGTGTTCAAGGGGGTTCCCCATGAATAAAAATGTTGTGAGACTTATTTATGTCGTAATCGCTTCTGTGACGGCGTTTTTGGCTTACGTTGCCTATGCCATTAGAGAACGTTTGCTCGAGGCTGCAAGTTATCCTAAGTACGATTTTACGCCTGTACCACACTATATTGTTAGGTATCCGCCTACAAAGTGGGTACAAAAGTATGTTACGATGGCCACCCCCGAAGCTTGTCCTGATATGCTTGGTTTGGAAAACAAAGCTCACGAGGTTGGTGCAACATTGGTTGTCTACGAGCGCAATTTAGGTCAAACGGGCGGTTACGTCTTTTTGGCACCAAAAACAGAGGAGAGTTTATATGTTCGTACAAGTTAGTATTATTATGCTGTTGATGGTTGCTGGGTTGATGTTTTATGGGTATTGGGAGAGCACTCAAAGTGAATTGCGGCGATCTCGTGAGAATAATAGGCTCGTAGTACTTGGTGCCGCGGCCATTCATGACACTGCTTTTGTCGCACTATTAGCCAAGCATTGGGATGCCGCCACTGATAGCCAGCGCCGGACCGCACTAAAGATCACCAGCTTTACGTACGCCCATCCCGATATTGCGTCAGTAATTCTTTCAAAAAAATGGGATACGCTAGGTCCTGGAAATCAGAACCTCATGATCTCCCAAGTACGTATGTATCTTGAGAAGGCAAAGAGTGATGGCGTTTTAGTGCAGGATATTTTTCAGTCGTAGTCTGCTTTGTATATGGAACCCAAAACTCCGGTTTTTAGCACTATTGCTTTTACCGGAGTTTTTTATTGCTTATTTATATATTGTGGGGAGTTTTTTGAGCTTGGTTTATCAACACAAGGGTGTTGTAATTCTCGCTATACGCTCGAATTATAGAACTACTAACTCTGTTTTTTCTTCTTCTGTTATACGTTCCACGTATTCTAAATAGCGCTCGGTTGTAGAAACTCTTAAGTGTCCGGCTATCTTAGAAACTTGTAGTAAGTTTGCGCCATTGGCTAAGTGGTGGGCGACAAAAGTATGTCTTAAGTCGTTTACCTTAGCGTGTTCTACGCCAGCAAGCTTGTAAAATCTTTGGATAGTAGATCTAATGTTTCTTACCAATAGTTTATTGCCGGTTTTCGTAATAAAAGCATTTATTGCCTTTTCCATTTTTGGTCTATCAGTTTCAATATATCTTTTTAATGCGTCAACTGCAGCTTTGTTTAAAGGCACGTTTCTAGCTGGTCTGTTATTTTTTGTAGGAATGGATAAAGTACCACTGTGCTCATTAAATTGTATGCTGTCCATTTTCATGTCTGCTAGTTCAGATATAGTAATACCGGTTTGTAACATGACTTCGATCATTGCAAATGACCTTAAATCGTCTTTTGCAGCGTCTCTTAAAGCTCGGTATTCTACTTTAGACAATATTCTTGGAGCTTTTATTTCGACTTTGGGGTGTTTTAACCTATCTGCTACGTTTTCGACAATGTAATTGCTTTTTTGCAAATACCTAAAGAATGTCTTTGTAGAGTTAGTTTTTCTTGAAATTGACTTAGGTGTGTAGTCTTCCTTAAACAACTTTTGCATAAAGTTTGATAAGTGTTCTAGCTGTATTTGGTCGACTTTGGCAATACCTTCTCTTTCTAAGAATTCAACAAGTTGTTCTATGTCTTTTCCATAGGCGACAAGAGTTGAACCTGATCTACCAAGTTCTTCTAAGTGACTGACAAAGTTTTTATGAGCCTTTTTTAGTTCTATCATATGTTTTTTTGAAGGAGGTATTAACCCCCTTTGTAAATTATAAGGCGTCCGAATCTCTGATTCTGGAATCCTATAGCATAGAGATTATCACGTCGATTGCTATGTGTCAACTAACATATTACAATACCGGTATGATCTCTCTTGCCCATACTAAGCATTTGGTTCTTGCTATCCTGTTTGCAATTGCTACTGTTAACTTCACGCGGACCTCTTTAGAAATACTCGAAAATAGTAAGCGCCTCGATGAGCTTAGTCAAGAGGTTGCAAGTTTATCACAAAAAAAAGAAAATCTCAAAAAGGGTATTGAATATCAAAATACGGTAGCATTTGTAGAGGACAAGGCACGCAATGACTTGAACATGATTATGCCTGGTGAGCAGGTCTATGTCCTATCCCAGGAGGTTAGTGTTTTAGGTGCAAATCATGAGGTAAGTAGTATCTCTAGCCTTGCTAAGGTGGTTTCCCCTTCGTCTAATCAAAATATCACCGCTTGGTTAAATTTGTTCCTTTGACAATAGGTGGATACTTTGTTAGATTATTGCTGTTACCGCGGGGTGGAGGAATAGTACCTCGTCAGGCTCATAATCTGAAGGTCCCGGTGCAAATCCGGGCCCCGCAACCAAACTTAAAGCAAAAAAAACCGACTAGAAATTTGAGTTCCTAACCGGTTGTTATTTTGACCTTAATTAAATCTGCCTTTAGGCATTGTTTGTCTTTTTTGCATCGCTAATGCCTATTACCACGAGTGCGACGCTTACTAACGCCAAAGCCAACATCAGAATATAAATAAAGATAAGCAAGTAATTTGCTTTCATGTCTACAGTAAACAACAAAGTCGTAAATACAACACTATTACTTTGTTCGTAACCTAAAATCAAAGGTACTTTGTTTTGGGCGCTGGCCATGATGTCTTTTATTTCAACTTTGTAAACAAATCCATCTTGGTCCAATGCCTGGGCGATTAATTTGCAGTCTGCATATACAGCAAAATCCTTGCAAACTACCGCTGTGTTTATGGCTGTAAAGTTTTCTAGTTGACTGGAAAAATCCGTAACACTAATCTCGGCATCCCAGGCAGTAATGCTTTCTACAGTTTTTGCTTTAGCCAGGGCCTGTACCATGGGTTCGGGTATCTGGCCGATTACCTTTATGATTGGAGGTCGTAAAAGCAGCAGTGCGGCCATTCCCAAAAAAGTCACTGTAAGCCAAAATTTTAGGGTTTTTTTCATCTCGATCTCCTATGAGTTATTTTGCCGATTTTACTATTTATTACTGCAAATATCAAAAGACATTTGCTATAATTCGAGCGTAACGCGAGAATTACACCAAGAATTTGTCTATAATTCGAGCGTATTTGCCAATGTAGCTCAGGGGTTAGAGCGGGCGTTTCATAAGCGCTAGGTCGGTGGTTCAAGTCCACCCATTGGCACCAAGCAACTAGCGCAGCATGCGCAGTAGTTGACGGCGCCCAAAAAGGCGCGTTAGTGACGAATTGCCACCAGAATTTTAAATAAAAAAAGAGCAGCCCGAAAGTATTTCAAACTGCTCAAGTACAATTTCTTAATCCAATTCAACTAGTTTTAATAATCTGGCGCAGAAACTGGGGGTAATGGGATTATTCCGTTCAATATCAATAATACCCAGGTCAGCAAATCAAAGATCATTAAAAACACTAATGCTGGTGTGAGCCCTTTTTCTACAGTAAGTGTTGCGTTACCATCCATACTTGTTATGAAACAAGTGCCGTCAAGAAAGTAAAAAAGATCTTTTCCCAACGGTACTGCGGGTTTAACCAGGTCCTTATTTACTTCGACCTCAATGCTTGAATACACTGTTAGAGGTGGTTGCTCTGCAAAAAAATATAGACGGACTTGGGTTTTCTTACAGGAGGCGCGTGTTACAAGTGGTTGTGTGGGGAATTTTTCCACAAATGTTTCTATCTTTTCTTCTAGGTCGGTATCGATTCGCGTGGTACTCGGCACCGCAAATGAACCGGAAAGCATTTTCATGTATTGCGCGCCCAATTCTACTGGGGTGGTAATTGTTTCTGGCAATTTGCTGTATGTAACAATAACCGCGGCATTAATAATGATAACGATTGCCACAATAACCCATCTCAGCTTTTTCAACATTTCAGTTAATTTGTCTAACATGTATGTTCTCCTTTTCGCGATATTTGGGGCGATTGTAACACCACCGCAGACTCCTAGCAACCTATAGACCTGCGCTAAGTTCCCCTTGTGGGGTTTTTACAACTTTCCAGTTATACTATATACATGAAGCGAATATTAACTGGCGACAATACAACCGGAAAACTACATATCGGACATTTTGTAGGATCCTTGGAAAATAGGGTTAGGCTTCAGCATGAGTACGAAACCTTTATAATCTTGGCGGACATGCATGCTTTGGCATACCCAAAGTACATAGCCGACACCAGTGTGGTGGGTGCGTCCATTGTGGATGTAGCTATAGGCAATTTAGCGGTTGGGCTCGACCCCCAAAAAGTAACTATATTTCAAGAGTCGGCTATTCCAGAAATGTACGAGCTTGGTATTTTGTTTAGCATGCTCGTTTCTTTTAATCGTGTCCTTAGGAACCCTACTATAAAGGATGAAATTCGCGAAAAAAGCTTGGGGGATAATTACTCGCTTGGTTTCATAAACTTTCCGGTTTTAATGGCAGTTGATATTTTATCTGTAAACGCCGACTTGGTTCCCATAGGGGAGGATCAAGTTCCTCACCTGGAGCTAACTCGAGAACTGGCCACTAAGTTTAATTCTATGTTTGGTGAGACGTTTAGAGTTCCGGAACCGCTCGTAGGTAGGGTTGCCCGCTTAGTCGGCACAGATGGCAATACAAAAATGACTAAATCCCTTAACAATACTATCTTTTTGGACGAGCCCGAAGACACCCTTAAAGCAAAAATTATGAGTATGTATACAGACCCAAAGAGGCTCCGTGCAACTGACCCTGGTACTGTAGAGGGCAACCCGGTATTTTCCTACCATGACGCCTTTAATACCAACATAGCCGAGGTACAAGAGCTTAAGGACCGCTACACCAAAGGTACCGTAGGTGATGTTGAGGTCAAAGAAAAATTATTTGTGGCAATTAACGAGACGCTAGCCCCGGTAAGAGAGCGATACATCTACTATGAAAATCATAAAGATGACGTTATGGACATAATAAAACAAGGCTCCATTAAGACTCGCGAGATTGTTGCGGATACTTTGCATACCGTTAGGGCCAAGATGAAACTCCAATACTTTTAATGTATACTTGCTACGCTTATGCCAAAAAATACACACCAAAACTCCAACCAAAAAAGAAATGGAAAAGAAATGCCCAAGGCTCCAAAGAGTTTATTCTCTAATGTTTTCTTTTATATATTCACATTTTTAGCTGTATATATTTTGTTTGGTTTGCTTTCTGAGTTTGCAATGCCTGTAAACTCCAGACCTTTGAGCGAAACCTTATCTTTAATACAAGAAGGGAAAGTGCAGGATGTCGTGGTTGTTGGGGATAAGATTGAGGTTTTATTGCAAGATGGTACCAAATTCGAAACCCAAAAAGAGACCTCGATCAGTTTTGACGACATTTTAAAAAATAGCGGCGTGGACCGCTCAAAAATAGCCGGTGAATACAAAGTAGAGCACAGGATAGGCGTTTTATACGTAATTGGTCCGCTTGCTAT
>JBPOHY010000091.1:0-2336 GCA_052035055.1 candidate division WWE3 bacterium
ATCTAATCTTATTATTTTCAATTGTCTTTAGGGTTTGAATATTTTTTGAAAAGTTTTCTACCAAAGCGTCTGTTTTTAATACTTCAGAAGCATTCTTTTGGCTATTTTTTGCTTCGATATCTTTTTGACCTTTTTCATCAGCATCAAACATAAAAAAAGTGATTATTGATACAAACATCAATATTCCAAGTGCGGCTACAGTAAGAAATATATACCTGGTCCAATCGCGATTACGTCTTCCGGCCCGGATTATTTTTTTATCATTAGCATTTAAGAGATTAATCATGCATAAATCTCCCTAGGGTTTATGCAAGCTAGGCCTGCGACAGTGATATACCTAGCTTTAAATTGGCGAGCCGGTTCTTCAAGATTTCCAAAATTTAAAATTTGCCAAGGACTAGCAACACGTGCTGGCATCATTAATGAATTAGTAAAATAGTCACCGAGTCCAGGAATATTACTTCCTCCGCCCACTACAATTAATTGTTCGATCTTTATGTCAGAAGATATGCGTTCAGTGTAATATCGCATAACTTTTCTAATTTCAGCTACGATTTGCTTAAGACTAGGATCTAGGGCAGATTGGATTTTCGTCTGGCTTGGACTTACATTTAAACCATGTTGAACCTTAAGTTGATGGGCATTTTCAAGAGGTATTTTTAATTTTTTTGCAATATCTAAAGTAAAAGTATTACCACCTACTGAAACCCCGCCACTAACCTGAACAACTTCATCAACCAAAACAGCAATATCCGTAAGAGCTGGACCAATGTCAACTATGACAGTTGGCAAGGTTCCATCTTCTGTAAAGCTGAGTAGGCGAGCGATAGCATTGATACCTGGCTCTACCATAACAACACGTAAGTCTGCCGCATTAGCTGCAGCTACGCAAGTATCAACTATTGTTTGTGGAACAGCGCACAATTGTACTGATATTAATTCTTTGGTTTTATCTAATACTTGATAATCCAAGTAAAGCTGGCTTAGTGGAACTGGAATATACTGTTCTACTTCAAGCGCAATAACATCTTGAATATTTTTTATATTTTTTATAGGTATAGAAAAAGTACGACTATATGTTTTATTTGAAGGTACACTAAGAACAACATGGTTACTGGGTAATTTACCAAAACGCTTTTCACTTAGTAGTGTTTTTATACTTTCTGTAAAGTATGTCGGATCCCCCTCAAGTGCCTTCAGGGCTTTGGTAGGGTCAAGGTCTACAGACCCATAACTAGTGACAGACCAATGTTTAGTATCGATTGACATCATTTTAATACTGGTTTGACTTATATCAATACCAATTACCGGTTGGTCTTGAAAGAAAAGTTTGCTACCCATAGTACCCACTCATTTTCCAACCATTATATCAGTTCTTAATATTTTGCGACAGGCTAGCAATAGGCTGCATTACACTAGCGGCAATCAATCCAACCATTCCACCCATGAATACGATCATAATAGGCTCAATAATCGAACCTAGGCTGTCTAAAACAACATCAACCTCTTCTTCGTAGAAATCTGCTACTTTTATGAGTACGGTATCTGTTTTACCGGTTTCTTCTCCTACTGCAAGCATTTGCGAAACAATATCTGGAAATAGTGGATTATCGCGTAGTGTTTCAGAAAGTTGCTTACCATTCTTTATCCCATCAATAGATTCGTTTAATACATCTATATAGGATTCATTACCAATTGCACCAGCTGTAACCTGCAGTGCTTCTACAACACTTACGCCAGCTCCCATTAGAGAAGCAAAAGTTCTTGCGAATCTAGCAATTGCAATTTTAATAATAATGCTATTTATAATGGGCATTTTAAGGAGTAGTAAGTGAAAAAGGCGTTTCCCTTTTGGTGTAGCAATAAATCGTTTTAGTGCGAAAATTGCACCTGCTACTATCGGTAAAAGAATATACCAAAAAGAAGTTAAAAAGTGGCTAATACCAAGCATTATCATCGTCAGGGCAGGTAATTTTGCATCTTCACCTCCAAGATCTGTTAAAATCTTTCCAATTTGAGGTATAACAAAAATCATCAAGCCAAAAAATGCGCCTACTGTAATAAATATAAGAACCATCGGATAGGTCATAGCACCTTTCACTTTTTTCTTAATAGCAGCCGATTTTTCTTGCTGCAGGGCAAGGCGATTAAGAATTTCATCTAAAATACCAGCCGTTTCTCCGGCACGAACCATATTAACGTAAATTTCATTAAAAACTTTTGGGTGTTTTGCTAATGCGTCTGCAAAATTTAATCCGCTTTGAATATCATCGGCCACTTGTCCGACGGCCTTTTCTAGTACTTTATCTTTATTTTCTTTAAGTGAATTGAGTGCT
>JBPOHY010000180.1:0-5325 GCA_052035055.1 candidate division WWE3 bacterium
GCATATAGGCCGGTTCATATTTGTTTAAACTCACCGCCCGGTGCGCGTCTTTAAATGACACCGACGATTTTGCCGCGCTAAAATAAAGCTCTGCTACAAAAAACTTAGTCACAAAGAAAATGAACAAAACATAAGACGTCAATGCCCCTACAAGCAACGGTCCTCTATATCTCCCAACGCTAAACCTACTAACAGGTTGCTCAAAAGCGAGCAACAGCCAAAATAAAAGGCTTGTATGAATAGTTGGGAATCCAAAGAGATTGGTCACATAATACCCTAGTAAACCCAAGACAACATACAAATTTTTAATTCGCAAAGACCACAAAATCAATGCTAAATAAGATATAAAACCCACCAAGCCAGTTTCTACTAAAGCTTCAATATAATAATTGTGAGGTTTATTGAGTATAAAATCCCATTCCGACGAAAAGTTTAATGAATTTTCTCTAAAAAAAGGAAATCTATAGGGAAAGGTTTCTAGGCCAGTTCCTAGCAAAAAGTTTTTGGGGGAGTTAAGTGCAAGCCTCAAACTGCCACGCCAGATTCCAAGCCTAATATACCCAGAATCTGAAACATTATAAGAACTTGCTGCCCCAGAAAGGTTAAACGCATCTAAAATCCTGTTTGAAAGCGGCCCGGCTAGCATTATGGCGCCCAATGCAAAAAGAAGAATACCCCCTAACAGTCTCCTACGTGTGGTACGCAACCTTACTACAAAAAAAATACTAAGTTGAAGAACCAAAGCCAAAATTCCCGACAAGGATTTAGTGTAAAACAAAGTAATAATGGACAAAACGAGGACTATACCCCAGAAACCTTTAAGACCCTTGGTTGGCGCTTTTTCGACGGTGTACAAAATAAGAGGGATCGCCATGACCAAATAAGCAGCTAACCAGTTGGGTTGGCCAAAAGTCGAATAGACACGCTCTACACCTTTAACATGCTGAAATATTGCATACAGAGAAACCGGCATTGTGGACAAAGCAATACATTTCCATAGACGGTAGTGCAAATCGAGATTCAAAAGATTGGATACGACAAAAAAAAGCAACCCAAAAATGAGGATGACTAATAATCCATCGTTAAAGCGCGAATAATAGCCCCACAAGGAGGTATACAAGTGCGAAGAGGTAATTGTAGACAGTATTTGGGCAAGTAAAAAAACTAGAACTAGCTTATTTACGTAAACAAACTGCGAACTCTGGAACCATAAATAGATGAAAAACAAAAGTACAAGGGTAGCGCCAACTCCATAAACCAAAAATGCCTTAGGAAACTCATAGTGCTCATTCGTAATGCGAGTAAAAACATACGGCAAAAAAAAGGCCAAGCAAAAAAGTCCTATTAGTAGTATATGTTTCAGCCACAGCTGGATCTGTAAGTTTTTCATGCTAATATAATATTACTGCCATATGGTTTCAAGGACACTATTAAAACTGATAGATCAAGCTATTTTACCCGCAGTTGTTCTGCTGAGCACTAGAATATTATCAATTCTAGCCATTAGTAGATACTACGGCGTCAATATAACAATTGACTCCGAGGGATTTACATTCCCCTCAAAAGAAAGCTACATACTGGTTAATTCGTACTCCACAATGGCAATGATCGGGGTACTGGCTATAGGTATACTTTACATATTGTATAAGGCCTACGTATTCCACGATACCCACATTACACCTTTTCTTACGGCTAAACTTTTTAGCCTTAGGTTGTCCTCACTAATTCAAAACTCATATGAACTTTATTCACAAGCAATAGTATGGCTAGCTTATCTATACTTAACCGCCTCCGTCACTGGCGTATTGGCATTTTTTGGATTTGTCTATAAGTGGTCCTTTTACACCGCGTTGGTAATAAGTATTATTTCGACTGTGGTTTTAGTAGTGGATATAGAAAACGAAATGGACCTAAAGCGAAGCAAAGATGATTACATTGAAGACGACAGTCTGGTTGATGAAATTAGCCTGAAAGGAAATGCATGATGGCAAAAACAATCGATAAAATAGGGCGTATTATTGTAGATTCCTTGTTGCTACTCCTATTTTTAGGGATTATCGCATTGCCAGCCAGCTCGGTATCGTTGTTGAAAGTTGCAGCTCCAACCACACAAGTTTTATCTACCTCATCCTATAGAGGGCCTCAGCCAGCCTCGGACTTTCGTCCTGAAAACCCGGTAAATTTAGTAGAGGTCTTAGATGACGTGAAAGAAACTACCGAAACTACTATGCCAATGCCGGAAGAAAATATATTACCGCCAACACCATAGAAACCCATAAAACTACAGTAAATAAGAGCGGATGGTCCGAAAGTAAAACGCGCTCCGGGGATTCACCTTCCTGCTTTTCATAAATAACATATAAATATCTAGCTACTCCATAAATAACAACCGGTATGGTTAACATCATCCATTTAGGGCTTTTTATTATCGACGGCAAAAAAGGCGACAAAGCCTGGCTAAGAGCCTGTGGTGAGATTTGGAATACAAAAAGAGAATAAGTAATAATCGAATAAGTCGCGGACATAGAGATCATACTGTCCAGTAGCGTATCCGGATAGTGGCGCAGGGTAGCTCGTGTTTTACCAAAGTCCTCTTCTGACGAACTATACTTATTCAAAAGTGTTCTCTCCGAACGTCTTTTTCCAAAAGCTAACAGCAATGAAAGTCCTATTGTCGCCAACATAAGCCAAGAAGAAACCGATGTATCGGAGGCAAAGCCTCCGGCAAACACTCTAATGACAAAAAGTGTAGCTATAGTAAGAGAGTCCAGAATAATTATGTTCTTTAAAAATAAGGTATATGCGATCTGTACAAGTACATAAAAAATGAGCGAAAAAGCGAAAAAGGTACCTATAAAATAAACCGAATACCCGATAGACCCAAAAATAAGCAGTATCGAAATGATCCAAGCTGATCTTTCGGGCAACTTACCGGATGCAATAGGACGATTTTTTTTGACGGGATGAAGCCTGTCCTTTGGGGCATCTATGATGTCGTTTATGTAGTAGGCAGCCGATGAGATGGCACAAAAGGCAAAAAAGGCTTGTACGGACTGCATGAAAATGTTGTCATCAAAGAGGTTGCCAAAAAAAAGCGGGGCAGCAAAAACGCTAAAGTTTTTGAGCCATTGCCTTGGACGGGCTGTTCTAACAGCGTGGTAAACAAGTCCGATCATGAGGTAAAGTATACCATTAAGACACTAGTTTATACCCAAAGCCATGCACAGTAAGAATAGTTTTTGTGCCAAAGGAAGTATCTATTTTATCCCGCAAATATTTTATAGTGACCTCTAAGGTGTTTGAAAAAATATCCAAGCCGTCTTCCCAAACTTGTTCCAGCAACCGCTCCTTTGAAACAGTGAGGTTTTTATTTACAGCTAAATATTGGAGGACCTCGTATTCCTTTTTACGCAGATTTATCCTTTTTCCGAGCTTAGTAACTTCTCGATTTTTAATATCAATCACCAAGTCCCCTACGCAAATACTTGTATAACTACACAGTTTAAAGGACCTCCTTATGGTTGCCCGTAGATTAGCTAACAAGAAAGCTGCATCTTTTGCTCTAGGAACAATTGTATCTGCGCCGGCATCCAATATGGCCATAGGCAACGTTAGGGGGTCATCGCAAGAACAAGTTACGATAACAGGGGTTTCCACACTAGCCTCCCTAGCACTCTTACAAAACTCGGTACTGGGCATATCGGGCAAATAGGCATCCACAACAATAGCAGCGTAGTCATTGACCTGAGAGAGGTACACACCCTCTTGACCATTGTGGGCCACGTCCACAACATAATGCTTTTCAATAGCAGGTTTTATTCTCTCTAAACAATCCAAATCATTGTCAATTAATAACACTCGCATGGATATAAGAAGTATACATTTAGGACCAATTAAAAAAAGATTAAATTATTAAAAATTCCTAACTGTTTTGCACATCACGGCCGAAACGAACGTTTAAAAGAGCAATGCCAAAAGCAACAATTCCTACCAGAGTTAAGCCAACGTGTAATGTGTATTTCTCGGCGGTAAGTAGGGCTAAAATCCCAAAAAATGCTGTGGACGCCCAATAAAAAAGCGCAACGCGTCTAACACTCCAGCCACGATTGAGTAAAATGTGGTGCAGATGGCCCTTGTCCCCTTTTAACGGGTTACGTCCCTGCCACAATCTGCGGATAACAATTACAAACGCGTCTAAAAATGGTATTAAAATAACAATTACAGAGGTAATAACCTTGCTGCTTATTAAAATTGATAAGACCGCTAGTACCAAACCAGCCGACATAGCGCCAAACCCCCACAAAATTTTAGAGGGATGCCACGTAAACTTGGTAAAACCAAAACTCAACCCCGCAGAGATTGCTGCTAATATAGCCGCATCCCTGTGCATAGGTAACGGTGTTTCAAAGCGTAAAGCCAGCAATAAGATCACTAGGCTAGCGATTCCAACAATTCCACAATATTGACCGTCTATACCATTAGACCAGGATAGGCCATTTAACACCCACACTATCCATACAGCGGTAACGACGCTAGATAAAAAGTATGAGTTAAGACTAATTACGCCAGTAAAAGGTATATGTACAGAAAATATTTTTGTTCCAATTGTAGAAATAATAGAAACTATAGAAAATAACAAGAATAGCCGTACATAAGGGTTTTCCAAAAAACCAAACACCGATTTGGGGTGTGTATTTTGGTAGTCGTCCAAAAACCCAAGGAGAGATATCAAAAGTAGCGAAACATAAAATACTGCCAGATATCCCGGAATACCAACAAAGAACACGGCAAGTATAAAAAACAGCAAACCATAAACAAAGCCGCCACCACGTGCAGTAGGCTTTTGCAAAAGCATCCCGGGGTGAAAGTGGAGTTGCGGGTTAGTCACAATGTTTTTGTCATGGGCAAAGGCTATAAATTTTGGGAGCACAAACAACACAACCAAAAAACCAATGATGCCCGGAATTACTAAATCCATGTAAAGCGGCGCAATAAGTGGAGCAAACGGAACGGATGCTCTAAAGATTACCCTAAGCAAGGAATAGGTAAGGAGCAGATTCGAGAAAATTGTGACCAACCCTAAAATATCCATACCATAACGCAAGTAGTATTTTTTAACCGGAATAGTAAGTGCAAGCCCCAAAACATTGATAATAACATAGGAAGCAGTTAGCAGTAGAAGATATTTTTTGCTAGCAAGCTGTGGATCCCCCCAAGTTTCGGTGTACCAAAATGGAACTACATAGTTTATAAATTTAACGCGCAATGCCAAATAGGCAGTCTGCAAAAGAACTAAAATAACATTAGCAAGGGCAATACCATATA
>JBPOHY010000136.1:0-2812 GCA_052035055.1 candidate division WWE3 bacterium
TACCGAGATAGAAAACCTTTTTCATAAACTAAATGACCAGGGCAAAACAATAATTATTGTTACTCACGATGACGAATTGGCTAAAATTGCCAAGCGTAAAATTACTTTATTAGATGGAAAGGTAATAGATGATACGAGTCGTTGAAATTTTTAAAACATCCACCCTTGCGATGCTTAGGCATAAGGGAAGAACTGTGTTAACAATGCTCGGGGTAATTATTGGCGTTTTTGCCGTAGTCAGCCTGGTCTCTTTGGGGGTTGGCGTACAAAATTACATGAAAGATCAATTTGAGTCCTTGGGGGCCACCGTAATTTTTGTAGCACCAGGTAAATTTAATTTTGCGGATGACCCAGCAAAAGCTTTTTCTAATAACAAATTGGATGAAAAGCACATCGAGCTAATAGAATCCTACGCCAGTGAGTATGCAGAATTAGTTTCGCCCTCAATACGCGCTGGTAAAAGTATAAAGTATAAGGCTAATGTTTATTTTTCGACCCTAATTGGGTCCAGCTTCACTGCCAAGGATATCTTTAATATTTCCATGGAAAAGGGAAGATTCTTTACGCGTGCCGAAGAGCGAAGTGAGGCCCATGTTGCTGTTCTTGGACCACTAGTAGCCGAGGAACTGTTTTTTGGCGCAAGCCCTATTGGTCAGCGCATCAAGATTGAGGAAAACTCATACGAGGTTATTGGTATAACAACAAAAAAAGGCCAGGACTTTGATGACGCGGTTTATGTTCCATATACAACAGTTCAAAAGGATTTTGGCATCAAGAACTTTGCTGGCATTTCGGTTAAAGCTAGAAATGCTGATCAAATACCCCAAACAATATCACAAATAAAATTAGCTTTGTTGCGGGACTTGGAGGAGGATGACTTTTCGGTTATTTCGACAGAGGATGTTTTGCAGTCTATTCAAAGCGTTTTGCAAATGCTAACTGCTGGCATTGGTGCAATCGCTGGAATATCCTTGCTGGTTGGTGGAATAGGTATTATGAACATCATGCTCGTTTCTGTTACCGAGCGTATAAAAGAGATTGGTTTGCGTAAAGCCTTGGGAGCTACACCTTTAAATATTGCCCTTCAGTTTTTGTTTGAATCAATAATGATAAGCGTTGCTGGTGGTAGTATAGGCCTTTTTTTGGGTTGGGGGGCATCCAGAATAGCCGCCAACTTTGTAAGAACCGAGGTACCTGTGTGGACGGCGGTACTTGCAATTGGATTTTCGGTTGTGGTTGGAGTTTTATTTGGCACTTACCCTGCAATTAAGGCGAGTAAAAAGGATCCGATAGAGGCACTTAGATACGAATAAGTTAACTACTGATTCTTTCTAAAACTAACTTGTAATCAGTTCCTTCTTTTAGTCTTTGGCCTTTACTCCCCAATTTAAGCTCACTTTCGCCCTCGTAGGCCTTCCATGCAAACCCTTCTGGAGGTCTAACCCCGTTAATGTGTTCAAATTCGCTGCCGTAAATGTATGATATTTTCTCGTACTTTACCCCAGAAACCTTTAAAAGATCCTCAAAAGAGTTAGTGTTGGAGAGTTTAACATTGTAATGTTGCATGGTACCCTCGTATGCAATTTCCAGGTTGATATTTATAGGCTTAACTTCCATTTCCTTATTGCCATTTTCGTCCACTACTTCGGTGACGGTTAGGAGGTCCTCTTTAAGCACATCGTAAACGTACAAAGTACCTGCTATTAACAGAATTGCATATGTATATCTTAAGTATTTTAATATTTTTTCCGAAATCATATTAATTCTCGGCTAATGTTTTAGCCTTTTCTAACGCACATTCTTGAAATTCTGCATAAAATCTACCTTTCAAAAACACATGCATCTCATCATCTGCCTTGCGAATTGCTTGTTTTATGGCAATAGAGTTGGCGCCGTAAGGATTTACGCTACATGTCAGTTTATCAACTTTATCTAGAGTATATACGTCTTCGTCGTCGACAGTATATTGGCAGTCACAGTAAATGCATTCGTAACACTGGCTCGGGTTGAAGGTAATTTTATGAGGATACGGAAATATTTCGTAATAGGAATTTTCGACAAAGAAGTAAGACGCTATTACAACCACTATAAAAAATAAGGTAAAATATATCCTCATAGGTTTAAATTAATGATAGCATGGGGTTAAGATTTATGCTGTATAATAACGCCGATGCGTCTTTTTGCTCCTGTAGCTCAGAGGATTAGAGCGCTCGTCTTCGGAACGAGATGTCGGGGGTTCGAGTCCCTCCAGGAGCACCATAAGTATGTCAGGCACGTAATGCTATGGGTTGTATTCTAGGCCCATTCCTGATATAATTCCAAAAACAATCAAAAGAATAAGAGGTATAACATGTGGACTGTATTTTACAAGTTTCGATTTTTGTTAACAGTTTGTGCAGTTATCTGGGCTATGATAGTACATAAACTCGATGTGTCGCTGATCCTTGTAGGAATTCTTCTAGGGGTCTTATGGAGTTTCCGTTGTTGTCGCCACAGAACTCCTATAGTTAATCTTCCTTACATTGGACGCAGCCCCTGCCAGCACTTAGCAACTGTTTATTTGCCAGCAAGTGACATCTTTGTTGGTGGGTGGTATTGTGCGGAACATGCGGAGCATTGGAATGCTTTCCATGCGCGTGTAGACAAGGATTGGGAAGCGCATACTAACGAGAATCTTCATTAATAAAAACCCGGAGGAGCGATCAAATGAAAATCAATTTAACTGATGCAACTGTTTCAGCAACAGACGTGGCCAGATGCTTACAGCAGATTTTTACAAAATTTTGCCCTGTAGGCTACAGTGTCGATAAAC
>JBPOHY010000117.1:0-17069 GCA_052035055.1 candidate division WWE3 bacterium
AAACTGGCAAATTATTCCCGAAATTATAGAAAAAACCACGATGAAACAAAAAAAGATAGTGATAAGTGAATATGACCTTAACTAGTTGTCCAACAGTATGTACCCCACAGATTTTTATAAATCCCAACCTAGTTACAGTAATACTAATACTTATTGCGCTTAAAATTCTTTTTGTAAAATTTTCCAAATTATGGTTTCGATGTCTAGCACTTTTTATCATCGTACTTTTAACAGTAATCTTTACTATCAATTACAACCCTTGCGGCAGTGGCTGCACAAGACAAAAAATTATCTGTGACGTAAGTCTTCTTCCTGAAAAATCTTTTGTGAACATGTTTTTGAATACACCACCGGTAGAAAAACCTCCTCTGCTATAATCAAAAGTATGAAAACAATTTTAGTTGACGCTGTAAATACATTTGTAATAGAAGGCGAAGGCATTTACCAACCTTTATTTGAATTGCTGGAACAATATCCAAATAGAAAAATCATTCTTACAAATGCTAATGACGAGCAAATGATCGAATTTAGACTTGTAAATTTACCTTATGAATTATTTTCTCTCAAGCATAACCCCGACAAAACCGACCCAATATATTTTGAAAAAATGCTAGAAAACTTTAATTTAAAAGCCGAGGATGTAATATACTTTGAGCATAACCCAGAAGCCGTCAAAAGTGCACAATCCAAAGGGATAACTTCTCACCACTACGACGCAGATAAAAAAGATTTAGAATCGTTGCGAATCTTCTTAGAAAATAACTTGGTTTAGAATAGTTCCCGTCACAGGAGTTTCGTAATCTTTTTCCCTAACACCAGTTTCATCCGTGCGACATCTCTTAGTGCCAGTGTACTCATCTTTAACATACCCAACACCTAAAATTTTTAGTTTGCTTGATAATTCAAGTGCCTCTGCCTTTGTAAGAGCTATTCTATGTTCCATAAATATATGGATAAACTACAATACTACTTCAACAAAACACCTCTAACACCCTTCGCTAGGTATGGTTACTAAAGACGCTTTTCCAAGATTAATGTATGTTCTCCAGCTCTTTCCACAAATTTAAATCCCTCTTTTTCGTATAGATGTCTCGCCGAGGTTTGAGATTCCTTTACCCACAATTTTAGTACATTAATCCCATTGTTCTTCTTAACAGAATTGATAAGAAAACTTAAAAGAGACTTACCTATGCCTAGCCCTCGATAGTCCCTACTTACATATGCACCATGGATAACTGCCACATTTTCGGCTTCGCCTTTCTCGCTAAGAGAAAGTTTCATTACGCCTACAATGTGGGCATTGCATTTAGCAAACGCATAAATATCATTGGGATCTGCAAGAGCTTCTTGCCAGTATAGATCGGGATAAGCTGATACCTCCTCGAGCTTGGAATTAAAAGCTTGAGGTTCTTCACGCAAAGTTTCTAATCTTAGCGCTTTATATAGTTCCCACTCAGCGGGGGTTAGTTGGATAATGGTTATAGGACTAGTCGACACAAGTTTATTATAAAGCAAACGGTGGCATAGATTTAATACCAGCAACACAAACTATATAGCACTCCAGAACCCACGCGGTTACTGAGAACACGAGGGGAGCTTCTCTTTTTATCCGCAATGCTCGGGACTACTGTAAATAAATTCAAAAAATGTTACATTCACAAAATGAAAATATTATTGTTGGGGCTTTCTGGATCAGGTAAGTCCACACTAGCTCAACTACTAGGTAAGACATATAAACTAAACGTTTATGAGGCAGATGACGAGGTCATGCTAATAAACAAAAATAAATGGCCAACCGAGGACTCAATTGTCGATAAAGGTTTCGCCCAAGCAAATGAGAAAGCGCTAAAACTGGATACCATTATATTTGTGACAACATGGCTATCTAAAGCGGACTTTCATCGGTTTGTTACACATGGTTATCTAGTTGTAGAACTACACGCGGATTTTGAAATTCTCGTAAAGAGAAAAGTTGCTAGAGATAATCCTCCGCAAGAACACATTGATAAATATAAAAGTACCTACGATGAGTTTGTCGAATATATAAGTGATCCTACTATAAGTAAAAACATACTAGTCGGTATAGATACAACTAATCTACACCCAGAAGGCATAGTTGAAACCATATCCCATTATCTTTAATTTCCACTTAGGGCGCACAGCACCCTCTAACTTTCTTAGCCGGCATGATAAACTTTACTAACATGTCCAACGCTCCCGATTACATAAAATTCAGTGACAAAATAATTACAAAAACGTGGAAAAACAACAATTCTGAAGTATTCGGAAAATTTGTTGAATTAGGAGAAAAATTAAAAGATTGCGATTGCTCATTGTATTTAATTGGGAGTGCCGCAGGAACAGAAGAAAACGAAAATGTTGGGGATATAGACATTATTGTGTTTTTCAAAAATATAGAAGACTTAAAAAAAGTTGAACTGATAACAAGACCTTACAAACATCTGGAAGGAACCGCTTTAACCATAAGGTATCAGTACTACCCTAAATCTTTTTTACAACCTTACAAATTTAACCCAGGATTTAACCCCGTTTACTATACAGCTATTAAAACAATTAATAATCTAATTTATGGAGAGGATGTATTAAATGGCTCAAATTGGCTAGAGGAAACAACTGTAAAAGACTATTCGAAAATGCTTGTAATTGAGGAATGTCTGATGGTTGCGAGAGTAATAAATAAACAGAAGTGGACAGACAAACAAAACAGCATAATAATGCAAAAGTTGATCGATATACTTTTAAGTCTTATGCTTTACAAAGGTTACTTTGGCTATAGCAAGACAGATATCTTTGCACTAGTTAGCCAATCGTATAACTTTAAAAATGCCAAGATACCAAACCTCATGTCTACAGCTAGAAAATCTGGCGCACATACTTTTTATGAACGTGAGCCAAAGGAGTTACAAACCGAATGTCTGGACTTTTGCCAAGATATTTTAAAGATACTCGAAGTCTAGAGCATACTAAAATATGTAGCCGTTCATAAACCAGTAAATGTTTTGTTTTTAAATTAAATTTTTTTGTTGAAAACTTCTATCACAAAATCGATAAATATGTCTGGACAATCAAGCCATTGTTCTCGATCAGACCATTTCCCCATTCTAATTTTAATATGTTTTTTGCTAAACCAATTTTCAAGTATTTCTACATCAATTTCGGGATTGTCTGATAAAAAAGCCAAATGGGCTTCCTGTTTATTTTTGGTAATGGTAGGTATTTCCTGTATTTCAGAAAACTGAATGCGATAGTTATTATCAAACATCATAGATATTTCTCTACCTTGATCTTGACCCTCCCATACTAACTGAGCACCCATAAATTCACAAAACTCCTGTATAAGCTGTGAATAACCGATCGCAATTTTATACGCGCTATGATGTAGCTTCATTTGCAAATATTAACATTTATAAAGCCGCACCCATACACCCCATAGTGTTTGACGCCGCGTTACTTTAATATTATAATGACCCGATCTAATCCACCAGTGTGCATCAAAAAATATGCACCCATAACTCCATGCGTTTTGCCGACCAGGAGTTTAGAAAAGGAGAATAACATGGCTAATAAAACTGCGGTATCCGTGGTAATTAAGAATGAACTTAAGCCGTTTCTCGACGCGCTTGCCGTGAATAACCCTGCTGCGCAAGGAAATGCTATCAAGAGTAAACTTGCGGAAAGTTACTACATGGGTAGTTCACAAAGCGAAGGGATCTTGGCGCTTATTGGGACTATCTGTAGGTTGCTCAACGGGCTGGCGCGCACCAAAGCTCTCATGAAAATGCTCGCTACGTTGCCTTGCCCTGACTTGGAAACCATCAAATGGCTTACAAAGCGACATCCAAATTTTGATGGGACTGTAAAGCTAACAAGCGAAGCAATTGTAGAACTTTGGCTAACCCGCGACGGTTACGGTGCATTTACATATTGCGAGAAACACGGTTGGCAGAATGTGAATCTTCGAACTGAATTGTTCCAAGGTACAACCTACCATGATGGTAGTTCTGATATCTGGTTCTTTGAAGATCTTACATGTGGGTGTCGTATTCGTGGGGACCATTACCACAATGAACACGAGCCACGCAAGTGCTATTGGAAAGTCATAGAGGATTGATAAGTAAAGGGCGATGATGCATAGGTATATTACCCATGTTGACTCGCCCTTTTTTGCAGCTAATATTCATAGTTTTGACCTCCACCACCCGCTGTGATAACATCGGCGCAATCTAACAGTTAAGCAATATTAAGGAGACAAACATGGCAATGACCCTGAATCAGCTCAAAGTAGGAAATAGGTACGATTTTGGCAGATGGATGATTGTTATTGGCAAGATAACGTACTCGGACGGTACTACCGCCCATCCGAGTGAAGTACTTCCCAACAATAATCTAGTGCTATCCTATAAAGGTCACAATGATCAAAAGTTGACCTTTGACGTTGTAAGTTATGAGCCCAAATATATGTCTGAGGACAGTAGAAGCCATACTGTTGCGACAATTGAAGTAGATCAAGAATACGCTCTAAAACGCTTGCAACCGGTATCCTGAATTTATGCAGGCAAGTTATAAGGGTCTTAGGCAAATATTGGCTTTTAAATCAACGTTAGCCAAAGACCCTTTGTTTTACTAAAAGCATAGTTATGTTCAATAATGAACCTCTTGCGACTATAGGTTGACCAAGTCTCGGTTTAAAGGTATAATTCTACAAACAATCTGCAATAATCCCAAAAAACAAAATCACTAAATAAAAGGAGCTAAGCAATGCAAAATCCCGTCTATGACCTTAAGGACGATATTGACTTTGAAGACACCGCTTGGTGCGATATATGTCATCGCGACACAGCCTTTTGCCTATGCAAGTGTTATGTCTGCGAAGAACAGCTTGAGGACTGCCAGTGCACCTGCGCACAGTGTGAAACCAAAGTAAAAGGCGGCGGTCTGTGCGAAATCCACAAGGCTACATGGGACCAAGAAGTACAAGGCCCGCAGCCGGGTAGTAATGAAGAGCTAGGAACCTGCACCCAGTGTGGAACAACCTTTAACAAAGCTTTCCTTTTTAAAGCACCTCACAGACCAAGGTTCCAACCCACAACTTATCTTACTAACCGCACGCTGTGTATAAAGTGCGATACCAAAGGTAAGTTTGAGGGAGATTACAGATAGTAATACGGGGAAACAAAAGTAGGAAATAAATTCTTGGCAGGATAATCACTTTTGTAGGATTCGCGAAATGGAACAAATTATCTCCAGCTTTGAAACAATCCGATGCACTTTAATTGAAGGTACTACCGTCCGTGTTTCTGTCACAGAATTTGAAACGGGAAAGTTTTTAGTATTGCTTTCGTTCGAGAATAATGGAAATCGCGCGGAGGTGCCGCTAGATAGCTTCGTCATGCTTGAGGACTTTTTGCAGCCAACCAACGATGCTGCACAAGAGCTGGCCAAAGGCAAAATTACTATTTGCCACCTAAATGGGGCACTACGCATAAGTCTCGATTGTGAGGAGTACACCGGAGTGATTGACAAATGGGCAAACGAACTTTCTAGTTTCGTATCATTACTTTAAGCTCCCGACGTTGAACCGTTAGAAAACCATACAATGGTAATCTGACGGTTCTTTTTTTTGCCTATATAAAAGCGCTTAACAACAATCTCTGTTGCTTTAGATATATCCCTACAAGATTTGTTAAAATAAGCCTGTGGCAAACAAAGATATTTCAAATGGACTAGTACACAAAGTTCCAACGGACTTAAAGGACGCGCTGACTTCGGATCCAAAAGTTCTTGCAGCTTGGGAAGGACTTACCCCACTAGCGCGTAACGAATGGATCTGCTGGACGACCTCGGTTAAAAAGCCAGAAACAAGGAAGCAACATATTGAGAGAGTGCGCACAGAACTCAAAAAAGGAAAGCGCCGCCCCTGTTGCTGGATAGGGTGCATTCACCGCACAGATAAGCCAATAAGCCCATCGGTGAAATATATACTGGATAAAAAAACGCGAACGTAGTCGCATCCCAGCCAAGTAACATTATTTCAAATATATTCTGAAATTTTAAAAACTAAATAAGTCTAAAAGTTTTGTAGCAAAGGTTTTGTCATTTCGTAAAAACTCTCCTGTTTTGGCATCATAAACCACTGTAGAGGGTATTTGTAAGGTAAATACTCCTAATAATTTTTGGGATTTTGTACCGGCCATTTTAAACTCTAGCGAAGCGCTATCAGCACCATCAACTTCTAAGGCCACATCGCTAACACTGTCCACATCATCCGAAGCTTCTGCTTTTTCGATTATGGTATCTGGCATCACGCCGAGGCGTATCTCGCCATTTGGGGTTTGAACAAATACTGTACCGGTAGCGTCGTCTACAACAAGTGGAAATTTAGATAAAGCATTTGCGCCATTTCTTGTTAACAAAAAGTTATTCCCATCAAGTCTTATTCTTAATTTGTTTTCATCAGATTCATCTTCACTTTCGTTTGTATCAAACACACTGTCGTCTGAGCGCACGATAAGTTCTTGCTTTTCAATATCAAATTTAATTCTGGATAGCTCGGTCTCACCTTCTTTTACTCGAAGCTCCAATTCTTTACCATCCTCGGTCTCCAAGCGGATATCACTTATTTTATTTCCCAGCCCATCATATGCGGATACTCTGGACTTCTCCTCACCCTCTTCACTTTCATATTTTTCTACTCTGATTTTATTGCCGCTGGCATCATAGGTCTTAATCTCTTTCTTTAATTTCCCGTCCTCCTCTTCGGTTTTGACTATAGAAAAAGTACCGTCAGCATTCTGCACTTTCACCTCGGATTTGGATGCGCTACCAGAAGACTTGTTATCGTCATCAGACTCATCCTCAACCTCATCCTCAAATTCATTTTCTTCCTCGTCCTCATCGTCGGATTCATCATCACTATCGTTATCATCGTCGTCATTGCTGTCCTCACCATTGTCGTCATCCTTTTCATCTTCATCTTCGTTTTCATCTTCATCCTCGTCATCGTCACTACTGTCATCAGAATCATCTTTACTACTACCAGAACTAAGCACACTACCCTCTAAAGGAGCTGATTCCGAAGATATAGTAGAAGTTACTCTTGATGAAATAAAAGTGGATAAGGCAAAAATACCTACCAGCAAAAGTAAAATTGGTAAATGGAAAACATAAAACACAATCGAGGTATATTTTTTTACAGGTTTTTTGGCAGATAACATGTACGCTACTATAGTCGTACTAATTTACTAAAGTGTCAAGACCAATTTTTGGTGTGTTTCACAAAATTATTTTTACGTCAGCCGGTAAACCTTGTTTAATAATTTCCAAGTCCTGCGTGGCATAGTCATTGCCCGATAAATCTAAGGTCTTTAGACTTTTCAAATTCCCCATTTCGTAAGGCAACCCTGTCAGCTGATTGTTAGATAAGTCCAAGACTTCCAATTTTTCAAGCTGACCTATCTCTGCAGGCACTCCAGTCATTTTATTATCACTTGCATCTAGTACTTTTAAATTCTTTAGACGCCTAATTTCGGCCGGTAAAGCTCCCGTTAACTTATTAGCTGAAATATCCAGTTCTTCTAAGGAAGTATTGTCTAAAACATATGGAGGTAGCTTATCAATACCTTTATTACTTAAGTCTAAGGACTTTCCAACAGCCTCTTTTTTTATCGTATCGTCATAGGAGTCATTTACCGTATTTTGTCTTATGGTTTCTTGAGATCCTCTGGTCGAAACTAAGAAGAAAGCCAATAAACTAAGAAGAAATAAAATAATTATATTTTTTAGCACACTAACATTATACCACCGCAAAATACGGCCAATGCCGCACAGTGATAAAATAGGCAAGCTATGAAATTACAACATACATCAGTTTTCTTTATCTGTGTTTTTATCCTTAGTCTTTATTCTAAAGTGGTGACTGCACAGGACTATGCACAACTAGACCCAGTACAAAAAAACTACGAGGGAATTGTAGAAAACATATCCGCGGAAAATCAAGGTATACAAACCATAACAGTTAGACTTACAAATCTAGACAAAGCTAATCAAACTGTACAAATATTAAACGATCAACTAGCGATACCAAAATCTCTAGAATATAAAAAAGGCGATAAAGTTTTGGTTTTGGCAGTTACGGACCCAATGTCTCAACAAAGTAGCTACTACATTACCGACTTCAATAGAACAAACACACTATTATGGTTATTCTTACTATTTTGCGCTGTAGTAGTTTTTGTCAGCAAAAAATGGGGGCTTTATTCTCTATTAGGGATGCTTTATTCCTTTACGATAATCTTTAAATTCATTCTTCCTCAATTACTAAAAGGCAATAACCCTCTATTTGTAGCTGTGCTAGGAGCACTATTTATCGCACCTGTAACATTTTATCTGTCACATGGTATGAACAGAAAAACAACCATTGCACTTTTGAGCACTATAATTTCGCTTATCATTACAGGACTTCTATCACTACTTTTTATCAACATAGCAAACCTCACGGGATTTGGATCAGACGAGGCATTCTTTTTACAAATAGCCAGAGAAGGCGCAGTAAGTATTAAGGGTATATTTTTGGCGGGAATAATAATCGGTACTTTGGGGATACTAGACGATGTAACAATATCTCAATCGTCGATAGTTTATCAATTAAAAAACTCAGTAAAAGGCCTAGATAATTGGGAGTTGTATAAAAAAGCTATGGCCATAGGACATGACCACATCGCCTCGACCGTAAATACTTTAGTTTTGGTTTATACAGGGGCGGCATTACCACTGCTCCTACTCTTTATAAACTCCACAAAAACATTTAGCGAAGCAATAAATGCAGAAATAATCGCAGATGAAGTGGTTAGAACTCTTGTAGGAAGCATCGGTTTGGTTTTAGCCGTCCCGATAAGTACTTTTTTAGCGGTTTACTTTGCCAACGGAGAAGATATCGAAAATGGGCATAGTCACCATCACTAGAAAAACTTTGTCACACTCTTGCAGTTATTCAAAATACTTGCCATACTAAACACATGCAATTTTATAATCTCAAAACTAAACAGAAAGTAGAAATTTCGGATGAAAATATTCAGTTAGTCGAAATGCCAAACGGAAGAATGGCAGCAACAACTGAAAGCGAAGGAATGAAACTTTTTAAGTTCCTAGGCAAAGCCGATGCAGATAGATTAATAGCAATGGGTAAGGTTCCTACCAAACACGAAAAAGCCAGTTAAGAACTATTGCTAGGGAGTCTATTCTTGTCTTGTTTTCCCATACCTTTTTTATATAAATGCGTGCGCACGTCAAACACTATAGGTTGACGTAACGCCGCTTTCCCGGTATAATTAGGCAAATAATCTTTTTTTAACTGAACATAAGGAGCCTAATGAACCAAAAAGCGCTGAGTATTTTAGTAGCTAGCATCGCTACAATTTTTATTTTGCTAGCAGTCAGCAACTACCTGCCAATACCGGACGGATGCCAACCAGCGGGTGACTTTTTAGGGACACCAACTGGAGGATTTGATGAAAACGGAGCACCTATAGGCAATTGGTTAACAATCCTGCCAAAAGGGCATGTCTTCGTAATACAAGCGACGGCACGCGGGGGCTATCACTTTGATGATGGAACGTACCATAAATTAGCGATAGCCGAGGGTGGAACGGAACTGCAGAACACAGATGGTTATGTATTGGAAGCCGGATGGCAGTGTACCAACGATTTTACGGCCTACCGCCGAATGCGGAGACTGGAAATGGGTTTGGACTATTCGCCACATGGTCTAGCCATCCCAGAAAATTTACACCCACTTCACGAGTGGCTTACGTATAACAACTAAAACAACAACAACAAAGGAGAACTATTATGGAAGAACTCAAAGAAGCATTGCGCAACCTAGAAGATTGGCAACTGCTGGAACTTATCAGAGAGGTGGTTGCAGAAAAAGTAAAAGAGGTTGACTATGTGGAAGTGACCGGGGACAAATTGGCTCTTTCAGATGCAGCAAAGCTGCTGTTCCTTAATAGGGTCTTAAATTATTAGGAAACACGAACCTTTGCCCTTATTAGTCGAGTACAATACCGAATATATTCTTTATAGGATGTAGTCGGTATTTTTTTGGGCCAAATCTCATACTACAGGTTGCCAAAAAAGCTCCTTTTGAGTATAATGTTCACAAAATCTTAGATAAGGAGAAGTTCATGGCACATTATCAGCAAAATCGCCAAACCCTTTTTGAGACAGTGGCCGAACACGCTACTGGAAACTTAGTGATTTTTCGGCAAACTGGTATTTCTTGGACACCAGACGTTCTCACCGCAGCTATCCCATGCTCTAATAAACCAGATACCTACCTTGTATTGGGTGTCTTGGACGAGCTCCCTGGGTGGGACGAATCGGTAGTACAGGTGCCAAACTGGGAAGAATTACTTGCAAAATTCTTGGAATGGGTCGCAGAAATGCAAACTATCGCAGATTCTACGCCGTTGCCCAAATACGAAAAAGCAACCAAACCTCTTTTTGAAGATGGTAGCACTCGCAATTCTGGACCTAGGTGGGTTTCCTGGATTCCTGAGAACGGTGGCTATTCAAATGCATCGGGGCGCCAGATGGCTAGGAACACACATATCATAGCCCCGCCACAGCTAGTTGAACGTACAAATACGCTGCAAAAACACGCGAGTACACATAAAAAACTTCTCGAAGCAATTGAGAAGGAGAAACAAGCAAAGGAAACATTCCAAAACGCAAAAAAAGCACTGGGCGACGCAAAGAAAGCAGTCCAAAAAGTTCAGCAAGAATTAAACCAGATCAAGATATAGCAAGTAGTAGGTACCTAGCAGAACACACACTTTGATCAAAAGGAGTCTACTATGACACTAACCTACCCTGCATTTACTGGAATTTTTTCCACAGACAATCCTGCCGCTGACCAAACGCAAATTGAAAACGAGCAGTACGAAGACGATTGGGGAAACGAACGGGAACTATCAGGCGTAACTTGTGGAGGTTGCTGGAATGATATGTATGAATGCACTTGCCTACCAGAACGCGAAAAATACTATGCAGTAGTAGCAGGTTGCGGTACAAACCCAAATTGGTACGAATACAATCTTTTAGTCCCTGAATCTGAAGTCGAATACACCAAAAACGCCTTTACAAATCTCCACGACAGGGATTGCAATTGTGGGGGTACGTTAAAAATATTGGTGGAAGAAGTCTAGCTAAGTAACGGCACTTGATTTTAAAGTCGGAGGATATACCAAATATCAGCCGGCTTTTTTTTGCCATAAGTGGGGATACCGGTTAATAAGAATACCGAGGGTTACTTATCTTTAACCCCATACAATTCAAACCTTCAACAGGTAAACTAGAACCATCACATATTATGTCGGATTCTTTTAATGTGGATCTGTCCAAAGCTAAAATGTCTCCCTCGTGATAGTAGACTATCCAACGACCATCCTCCGATAGGAAAAAGTAGGCATCGTCTTCTAATACGGAGGTAGGCGTATTATCACCCTTAGTATTTATGGTTTTAGAAATAAGAACTTTTACGAGCCCGTTAGTTAGCGAAGCTTCAGCAAATTCGTACTTGGATGACGCAAATATACTGGCATCTCTCCTAAACACAACCTTACCGCTTGCGTCGAGCTGGGCATCGCTAATATGAGGAAACTCGCTGGAATTTAGCACTACCAAGTCGGTTCTCTTGGCTGTTGCAGGGTCTAGTAAAAACATTTTCACATCCCCTTTTGGAGTCATTGCGTCGAGCATAAAATTTGATAACTCCTCCTCTGATGCACCTTGTTGCATTTTTTCATTCATCATTTTTTCTAACTCTTGCATGGCAGGGTCGGGCGTTTCGGTAAGCACGGTCGAAAAATCATATGGGGATCCCAAAACATCAACCATTACCAATTGGCCATGCACAGCTCCCAAAATTTTCCCAGCAGTGCTTATTGTGTAATTTTTTCCAAGTAACACAACGTTACGTCCATCTAAGGTGTCAATTCCCGGTAATTTTGTTCCCACTATTTGATCCCTCGGCAACTCTATAGTTTTATCAACCCCATCTACAGAAACCACTTGGGAAGTTACCAACGGCCTATCTGCGCCTGTGGTGTGATAATACAAAAATTCGCCGTTACTTAGCCACTTACTGCCAAACATAATACTCGAGTAATTTAATTTAAAGTTGTCTTGTGTAGCTTCCTCGTCTAAATATACGAGGGTTTTTATAGTATTAAGTTTGGGATCAAATAGGTAGAGTGTTTCACCGTGTGAAGAGCCTACATTGCTCTTTAGTATTGGAATGTACTTTAAATCTGGGGACCAGGCACCAAGGGTGAATAGAACATTTTCACCGGCCAGTTCCTGTGGTAACTCAAGAAACTTTTTAGTATCTAAATCATACACGCGGACTCTACGAAAGGTCGGCACATTGTCCGACATCGCAAATGCAATATAATTTTTAGTACCCAAAAAGGACTCAAAAACACTTTTTGGCGGAGTTACCACTACGGGTTCCTCTGAGACAACGGGTAGGGTTTGCCTGTTATAAAACCACAGTGCTATTGCGCCTGCGCTAAGAACAAATATAACCACAACAAAAACCAGTAAATAAAGCTTCTTTGACCTAGGCGGACGAACCTGCGGAGCCACCAAAGTTGACGCGGGTTCGGTAATAGGCATGTTTGGAATTGCGGAATTTTCGGGCATAAGAATATAATAGCACTACTAGGCTCCTAACCCCATAGTATTTGACGCGAGCAGGTTCAAAAAATTATTATGGACTTGGACGGGAATCAACGAATGGAGCTTAACCAGTATTCTGAACAAGACTTATAAACCGCCACCGAAAGATTAAGGTTACTGTACGGCGAAATCCCCAAAAGTTTTTGCGAAAGTAAAAACCTAGGGGATTTTTTTTGCCAAAACTCTGTACAGTCAAATAGTAATGGCTAATTGGCTAAAAAAAGGACCCTACAACATAATGTAATAGGGTCCATGCTAGAACAACCATCCAGTTATACTTAAGGACGCGGGGTTGATGTGACCTCTGGTGTTCTTGTAGATCTCGGCGTCACCGTACTTGTACTGGTTGGCGTACTAGTTTGTGTAGGGATCGAGGTACTAGTCCCGGTCGGGGTTATTGTAGGGGTAAGGGTATATGTAGGTGTAGGAGTTGGTGTCAAAGTATTTTGCCTAACTATCGCGGGCAAAAATACTACACTGCTGCAACCCACATCCACCTGATTCCCAACCTTAATTATAAAACCATACCCAGGCACAAAATCCTCAATACAAATTTTCACACCATTGTGGCTAAAACCCTCACCTTTGGTCCAAATTGCCCCTTGGCTTATGTTAATCCCGTCTGTACTGATCAGCCATGAAGCATCCATCCTAGAGGGCACAACCTCGTGCAATACAACACCTTCTCCTTGAAACCTTCCCGCCGGTCCATCGTAACCGTAAAACATCCGCGATTCCGCAGTGTAAAACAGATCCGCATGCACAGGTATAATAATACGAACAGGCTGCGAGGTATCTAGGGGCAAAGCTACTCTTTGTAACAAGAAGTTCCCAGACTCACCAACGTTAACCACAAATTCAGACCCCCAATTCACAAGATGCTTGTTCCAAGCGCTAATATGCGTTGCAAGCGAACCAAAAGTTTCGTTATACCCAGGAAATCCAGGGCCTGCAAACCAACTACTATCTCCCATAGGATCAAAACTATCCCCATAAGAATCATACCCACCTGGACCGGCTGCGTGATTCATACCAAATGCATGGCCGTTTTCGTGTACTACAACAGCATGTGTGGAACCCCAGCCCGTTGGCAGCCAACTCATACCCCAGCCTCGGGTTACTCCATCGCGCGTAAATGTCCAGCTTATGGACCCCCAAGCACAACAACCCACCGTACCGTTTACAAAGATATTTACCCCATAATAATCAGGGAAATAAATTTGGGAGTCGAGTAAATCAAAACAATCCTCATGAAGCTCATTAGTAAAACCACCATCAGAGGTCTCATAATAGGCATTTGGATGCGGCAAGACCACTGGGCCAAAAACAGCGCTGCCTACGGTACTTACTTTGCCATAAGAAGCCTCGTCCCAGTAATGCCCTACCCCCGGCCATACTTGACTAGTTAGGTCATAGTAATAAGAAGGCGCAACCTCCCAGGATTTGTCTGGAAACCCACACAACACACTAGCCCATTTTAGGTTTCCTTCGATTTCGGGCTGCCTAGCAAGTCCTGAGGGATCTATGGAAACAAACTTGGAATTCTGGGTTAGGTAGCCTTTGCTCCCCGCTATGCTACCTAAGTTCTCATAATCAGTTGGGTCCAACCTTACTTTTTCCGAACCATTATCTGGAACAAAATATGCGGCCGAAAAACTCTGACCTTCTAGAGAATCCCCCCAAAGCACGTTTGCCTCTCCTGTAAGAGCATCTTCTGCCAAAACTGATTGCTTAAACAAACCAAAAACCAACATGCCAAGTACAACAACCAACACAAGCTTTCGTAACATTGCTACCTCCAAGTGAGTGGAAAATTTTTAATAGTCTACCATGAATAGATTAGGGCCATTACGCTCTTGCAGCACCTTAAAGCCTATAGCAGTTGACGCGACGCCGTTTTAAAGATATAATTATGCAAATTTAAAGTTAACCAAGCAATCAAGGAGACCAAATGAGATATCTACTCGAGCTTATCGTAAATGAGCAAGTGGTCAAAACGAATTCGTTCAAGGTAAGCGGACAACGAACCGACGCTGAACTAAAATCCAAAGGGGACGAACTTTATTTTAAATATATTGAAGGCCCTGACGGTCCCCCATGTTATCCCGAAGCAATTCTACAGGTCACGAGCAAAGCACCCCAAGTAGATAAAAAATTTATTCGGCGTGCTGGAAGCAATGCGGCGGGTATGCCCAGCTTGTGGAAAATCCATGTAAGCATCCCCACACAGGTTCTCAGCGGAGACGCGGCAAATGAAACTGGTAACTGGAAACCGGAGGTTTTATTGCCTACAAAAAGCACGCTCTGGATATAGGTAAGAATTTATGCAAAGTCGGAAGATATAACAAATATCAACCGACTTTTTTTTATCACAATTTTGGCCATTGTATGCTTATGCATCTGGTAAAATACCCATATGCAAAAAATAATCCCACACTTATGGTTCGATAAAGAGGCAAAAGAAGCCGCCAATTTTTATGCCTCGGTTTTTTCAAATTCAAAAGTTACAAACGTAAAAACAATACACGATACTCCATCGGGCGACTGCGACATTGTAAGCTTTGAGATTAGGGGTAAAGAATTCATGGCCATTAGTGCAGGGCCATTATTCAAATTCAATCCATCAGTATCCTTTATGGTCAGCTTTGACCCGGCAAAAGAAAACATCGACGCAGCGTGGGAAAAGTTAGCGCAGGGTGGAAAAATACTTATGCCCTTGGACAAATACCCGTTTAGCGAACGCTATGGTTGGATAGAAGATAAGTATGGACTTTCTTGGCAACTCATTCTTGCAAACCCAGAAGGTGCAGAAAAGCCTCAAATTATACCCTCACTTTTATTTGTAAAAGATATGTACGGGAAAGCAGAAGATACAATAAATTTTTACTTAAGCGTATTTAAAGAGTCAAAACTTGGGACGCTAGCAAAATATCCAGCAGGACAAGAACCTAACAAGGAAGGCACAGTTATGTTTGCCGACTTCAAACTCTTAGATACATGGTTCGCGGCAATGGACGGCGGAGGAGAACATGACTTTGCATTTAATGAAGCTATTTCATTTATTGTTAACTGTGATACCCAAGAGGAAATAGACTATTACTGGGAAAAGCTTTCCCACGTTCCGGAATCAGAACAATGTGGTTGGTTAAAAGACAAGTATGGTGTCTCGTGGCAAATTGTACCCACAGCAATGCAGGGCTTAATGGAAACCAACGACACCAATAGACTGGACAGGGTAACACAAGCATTTCTGCAAATGAAAAAATTCGATATAGCAGAACTACAAAGAGCAGCAGACGGGGTGTAGAAAAATTTAAACTGCGCACGGAACAACTACAACAAGCAATCTGCTAAAGCTATGGGTTGATACGCTTTCGCCTTTAAGGTATAATTACCCAAATATAAATTCCCCAATTTCTAATACCCAGAGGAGTTAACATGTACGAAATTTCTAGTTTACTCATGTTCATTGGATTCATCATGCTCATTGTTGGTGCTGCCATAGCACTACTGACCGATAGCGACATGTTTGCAGTAGTGGCTGGAATAGGCTTTTTGATTTGCATAATCGGCCTTTGTGGATACGTTGGTACGGTTGAAGAACACTCTGTGGAAGTTGCACAAGCGCATATTTCGCAGGAACTCGGGATCCCACTAGAACGAGTGCACGTAGGGGAACCCCAGTGTTTCGATAGCTATAAAAGCTTCTGCAATACATGGCGAGCGCGGTTTACAGCAGGCAACCTTGGAGGGCTTGTAACTTTTGACGAAACCTCCGCCACTATCGAGGAACTGTGGGAAGGGGACCTACCTCCAATCCAAGGTATGCTGATGGACTTAAGTCTATCCACCAAACTAGTTGGGTTGATGGTTTATGGGTTTCTCATGTACGTTGGTATTGGCCTACTTGTATTGGTTCGCCTACGTAGACACCAACGACTGACCAAAGCACTCGCCAACACCGATAAATAATTCATTGGTTAAGTCGCAACCCAAAACTTTTCGATAGGAGAAAATTATGATAGGAAGATTTGTAAGATACTTACTCATAAATCTACTTTGGGGCATCCCGATTTCGTTTGGTATTGGCTTTCTGATTTGGTTTTTTCTAGGAGTCATGTTTAACGTCGACTGGGCAACGCATTTCTTGTATACCTGGAAATGGACCTATATTTGGTGTCAAATCGTTGCCATTGTTGTAGACACAATAAACAAACTGGGCAAAGTTGCCAACGACTGGGAGTATTAATAAATATCAAGGAGAAGATATGTCAACGACAGGAACGCAGAACCCAACACCCACAGCAGTC
>JBPOHY010000034.1:0-1790 GCA_052035055.1 candidate division WWE3 bacterium
TGTACAACAAATCCTTTACCGAGAACTTAGCTCCTACAGGCAACCACAGCTTTGTACTATCTATATTTACGCAACCGTCTGGCACTTCTAAAACCTCACTAAGTTCGTACACATCTAGCGCAACCAAGGCCGTCATTAATTTTGTAGTAGACGCGGGTGCTAAAGTAAGCGCGGGGTTATTGCTAGTTAAGATAGAATCCGAAATATTATCGTAAACCAAATGTGACTTAGCAGTGATAAAAGGAAATGCTTTTTTGCTGGTTATTTGCGGGGACAACTTTTTGTCGGCACCTCCTAATACCATATTCCCCAAAGCTATATCTGTTGGCGATGTTTTTAACTCCGGTTTTAAAAGCAAATGGATACCCGCCTGCAAGTAATGTATATTTTGAGTAATTGGCCTAAAGTTAGCCTGCTGATAAGCAAAGGAAGACAACACAAAAGCTATAGACACTAACAAAAATCTATAGTTAGCCAACAATAGCTGCTTAAAATTTCTGGTGGCAATAAGGTCAAAAGACCACAAAAAATATATAACCAGTTTCACAAAAAATAACTTGGTTTTTTGTACAAATGTTATAACCACGCACCTATAATAACAAAGATTCTTCTAGGGAGTAATCCTTTTAACATCTCGGGGCAAGAACGTAGCCTCCTTGACGCTGGCTAAATCTAGTATCTTCATGATTATTCTGCCTGGACCAATACCGACTCCGCCGTGGGGTGGACATCCATACCTAAAAAAGTTTAGGTAGTGCTCAAGCTCTTTCAAGTTCATACCCCTCTCAACAGCCTGCTTTTCTAATACTTCTATCCGATGTTCTCGCTGCGCACCAGTCGTAATTTCTACTCCACGGTACAAAAGATCAAAACCTTTTGTAATATCCGGTTTATCCGCATAGCGCATATGGTAAAAGGCGCGGCCTTCGTGTGGATAGTCCGTTAAAAATACAAAATCACTGCCGGTTTCTTCTTTTATTAAGCGACACAGTTCGCGCTCTTCTTCGGGGGACACGTCGCCAACTTTTTCACTAACTACACCTACCTGTGCCAGCCTTTGCTTAGCCTCCTGCATTGATATCTTTGGAAATGGCGCGGTAGGAACCTGTATATCTACCAAATGGCCTAAATCCTGCTTAAGACCCGAAAATCCAGAAACCAAAGCTTGTTCTAGCTCGGCCATGACGTCGTGATGAGAATCAATGTAAGAAATTTCGAAATCCCAACCAGTAAATTCGGTAAGATGTCTGGTTGTAAAAGAAAGTTCTGCTCTAAAAACGGGGCCAACCATAAAAACCTTTTCAAAACCTGCGGCCATGGCTGCTTGCTTATAAAACTGTGGCGACTGGGCTAAGTAGGCCTTGCGGTCAAAGTACTTTACTTCAAAAACCTCTGAACCAGACTCGCTCGGGGCGCTCATAAAGCTGGGGGAGTAAATTTGAGTGTACGAATTAGAATAGAAATACTCACGCATACCTTTTTCTAGAGATGTCCAAACCTTAAAAATTAATGCCTTGTCGCTTTTGCGCAGGTCGATATGGCGCCAATCTAACCTTAAGGATATGTCAGTTTCTTCGCCTCCTTTTTCGGTAACCACTGGGATTGGTAGAGCTTCGGCCTTGGACAACAGGCTAATGCTTTCTGCTTCCACCTCAAAACCACCGGGAGCTTGTTTTTCTTCTTTTGCTTTACCTACAACCTCAATAACACTTTCGGTGGTTATGTCTTGCACCGCAGAAAACGCAGCCTCTGCCGATTTTAGTACTACTATTTGTACTAACCCAGTAACA
>JBPOHY010000001.1:0-7372 GCA_052035055.1 candidate division WWE3 bacterium
TCTAACTTAACAAAAGAAGATATCCATTCTATTGCCAAAATCTTATTAGCAAAGGTTCAGGAACGTCTCGAAGAGCATAATATTAAACTGATTGTCGAGGAAGAGGCTATAACTTACTTTGTCGAGCATGGTTTTGATGAAGAGTATGGGGCAAGACCATTAAGGCGTTTGATTCAAAAGGAGCTAGAAAACTTATTGTCAGAAAAAATTATAGGTGGAGAACTAAACAATGGTGCTACCGTAGAGGTGCACGCCAGCAAAAGCGGTCTTTCGATAAAAGTACAAGAATTGGTCGAAGTTTCATCTTCTAGTTGAAATAACTCCTAGGATCTGCTAATCTAACAGTCGCTATGGCCGAAGAAACAAGCAGCAACGCAAATATTAATACAATTCCAGACTTCCGTGCAGGTGATACTGTTAAGGTTCACTATAAGATTATCGAAGGCGAAAAAGCACGTATACAACCATACGAAGGTATTGTGATTTCCACACAAGGCAAAGACATGGGTAAGACTTTTACCGTGCGCAGAATAGGTGCTTATTCCGTTGGAGTAGAGCGTATTTTCCCATTATTTTCCCCAAATATTGTCAAAATAGAAATAAAGAAAAAGGGTAATGTAAGGCGTGCCAAACTCTATTACTTGAGAGATAAAATAGGTAAGGCAGCTTCTAAAGTAAAAGAGCAGCGCAAAACCTCATAACACTTTCTTAAATACCAAATATCTATTTAGACCGTTATCTTCTTCAAATTGTTCAACTAGTTTTAGGTTGGCTTTTTCTAATTCTTGAGTTAGCTTATTAAGCTCATTTTTGTCATAAATATGAACGTATCTTAAAGTATCTTCTTTTGCCCAATTGTAGTAATAGTCGTTTTCTTCTAAGTCTTGTGCTTTCTTGGCGCGTAGATAAAACCTTTTGTCCTTGTCCATTTGCCAAAAACTTATAATTAAATGACCGCTACCACTAAGAAGCTGGGTAGCCTTTTTAAGCCAGTCCACTCTGAACTCATGATAGGGAATATGGTGCATAAATCCAAAAATTGCTACCGTATCAAAGGGACCAGATATATTTTTGATTTCGAGAATTACATCAAGCTTTCTAAAGTACTTGTCGCCGTGTTTTTGTTGTCCTATTTTTAGCAGCGCGGGACTATTGTCTATGCCTAAATAATTTGGTTCTTTACCGAAAGATTTTTTTAAGAAATCTAGGAATCTACCATTGCCGCAAGCTATATCAAGCACACTGCCGTTTGAATTTATGTACTTACGCAATCTGACCCACCCGTTCCAATGATGCTGTCTAGTATTCGAAAAGCTTAATGCATATTTTTCATAGAATGCCTTATTGAGTTGTGCGATTTGTTTTATTTGGTCTTTATTCATATACTATGGGAGGCTTTGGTCATATGTATGCCCAATATACCAAAAAAACCTTAAAAATATGAGCTTAAACAACATACAGTTACTACAAACTATAATTAACGACGTTTTAAACCTTACGGAGGTCGATGCGGCTAGTGTCCGAAAAATAATTCAAAAAAGCTTTTCAGCTAACAAAAAACTGTTATCTAAAAGTGAGCTACTAAGCGCGTATAAGGATTTAAAAGAAAGCAAAACAGTAAATCTGTCACATGAGCAAGAGATGACACTTTTGCAGGTCCTTCAAATGAAAAAAACTCGTACACTGTCTGGGGTCACACCGGTTACTGTTTTGACTAAGCCCTTTCCTTGCCCCGGCAAATGTATTTTTTGCCCTAACGATGTGAGAATGCCCAAAAGCTATATCTCAAATGAGCCTGGGGCCCAACGAGCCGAGGCTAATAAGTTTGACCCTTATTTGCAGGCCTTTAATAGATTAACAGCCCTAAAAAACATTGGGCACCCTACAGACAAAGTAGAGCTAATTATTTTAGGAGGTACTTGGTCAAGTTATTCGGAGGCTTATCAAATATGGTTTGTGAAAAGATGTTTCGATGCCCTAAATGACTTTGCCCAAAGCTACACCTCAAATGTAATAAACCCTATGATTTCTCAACCCTTTGATGAAAATTTGCTGCGTGAGATAAATGGAGCTGCTATGGATAAAACATATAACCAGGTTGTATCAAAGGCTTTGAGTACGAGACTCTCTGAGGCACTAAAAGAACAAGCGACTTGGGATGAGCTTTTTGCTGCACACGCTGTAAACGAGACTGCCGCTACCAGATGCATTGGATTAGTCATAGAAACACGCCCGGATGAAATTAATGAGGAAGAGGTTATTCGTATTCGTAAGTTAGGAGCTACCAAAGTTCAAATAGGTATTCAAAGTCTAAACGATAGCGTTTTGCAAAAAAATAAGCGTGGTCATACCTCAAAACAAACAAGATACGCTATTAATTTGCTAAGGCGAGCGGGTTTTAAAATACATGCCCACTGGATGCCTAATTTGTATGGTTCTACTCCGACAGAAGATATGAAGGATTTTGACAAGCTTTTTTCTGATTTATCTATACGCCCCGACGAACTAAAAGTTTATCCATGTTCTCTAATACAAAGTGCTGAGTTGATGCGTTACTACGAAGATGGTTTGTGGAAACCATACGACGAGAGTGAGCTGCTGTCAGTTTTAGTTCATGTATTTAAGCAAACTCCTAGATATTGCAGACTTACCAGAGTAATAAGGGATATACCGGGTACAGATATAGTAGTAGGAAACAAGAAAACCAACTTTAGGCAACTTGTAGAAGAACATCTCGTACATGAGGATATTAAAGAAATCCGAGGGCGTGAAATAAAAGATTCCAAGCCTGATCTTGAGGCATTGAAACTTGCAATTACGAAATACCCTACAAAAGTCTCTACCGAATTTTTCCTAGAGTATGTAACAGATCAAGATAAGCTTGCCGCTTTCTTGCGGTTATCCTTACCTAAGAGACTGTACAAAAAAAAGCATTTTATTTCCGAATTGGTTGGTGCCGCAATAATTAGGGAGGTGCACGTTTATGGTTCTAGTTTAGAAATAAACAAAAAAACTGAAGGAGTTGCGCAACATATAGGTTTAGGAGCAAAGCTTATTGATCAGGCTAAGCTGTTATCAAAAAAACACAGATTTTCAAAAATAGCTGTAATTTCGTCCATTGGTACAAAAGAATACTATAAGAAACATTGCTTCAATCAAGCTGGCTTATTTCAGGTTTGTGAAATATAATACCAAAAGAAAGCAGCGACACTGAAAAGAGCTCTATAGCATGAGTGTCGCTGCTTCTAACCTATGCGGTTATTTCTTTTTTTTGGCTGCTTTCTTTTTTGCTGGCATTACAATCACCTCCTTGAAATAAATACTTACTAATACTCGTCATCAAAATTATCTTTATTACTAGGGTCGTCTTCTTCTAGTTCGTCTAGTCCTACTAACTCCTCTCCAAAACCATCTGGCAAGACATCTTTATTCGCACCTGGCTTAGCTACGCCTAGTTTTTCATCTTCTTCTATTTCTTGTCGTACTTCGTGTACAAGTTGCCAGGCTTCTTCGCGCTGTTCGGCTGTCATATCTTCTAGATCCTTTTCCATCGGGTTCCAGTTAATATTTTGCTGTAAATTTCTTCTAATATCTGCGGCTGAGATCATGCAACCTCACCTCCTTCAAAAAAAGGGAATATACTTATGTTTTTTAAAACCATATTGTAAAAATGGAATATAAATTTTGATTTTTTTACTAAAGTTTTTTTATTGTCTTCTTCCACGATTTGTCCTGTTTTTTGTATAGAAAAATCTATATAAAAAAAGTTAATAGCATAATGAGTTTAATGTCAATATCTTTATCACACCGACACTGGTTTTTTGCTGCAGCTGTAGGGTTTTGATTTGACCTGTTTTGGTCGAAATGATACAATAACGTAAATTGCACAATACTTTTAAAACCACATTTTTTTTAACATCTTGAATAAAGGAGTAATCTCATGGAATGGACTTTTTGGAATATTGTTCTTGCCAGCATCTTGATTTTTGCAGGCTTCTATCTGATCAAAAAACTTATAGATCATGGTCCAGCAATCGTACTGTTTATTGTGGGTGTAGTGATGATGTTTGTTGGAGGGTTTGTTTATGTGATTTCTGCTTTTGCCCTACGCAGGCTAAAAGAAGATGAACCTATTGCTGTGGCGGTTGTTAACCAAAAGGCAGTGAACGTTTGGAGAAATCTATATGTGGATATGACTATCACTTATAGTGTTGTTTTTTCTGCGTTTTCCCCGGCAACCCAGCAGTTACTTACATCCTCCGGGATTTCTTCTGATTCCCTGGTAGTTGTGCGGCGTTGCGGATATGCAGTCAAAAATGTTCATGTTAGTTCGGCAGGCATAGTTTATGTCATTCCTGATCAGTGGCTCAAAATTTATCAGGAGCACGGTGACTCAGGATATATGCGTGCTGTGATGATTAATACAAAGACCCATGAGCTACAGGAGAACGAAGGAGCTTAGTATGGATATCAGTTTTTGGACTATCGTTTGGGCGATCGTAGTTGCCGTTCTAATTCTCAGCTTTTGGTGGGTTATTCCTTTGCTTCTTGGCGGTTTAATTCAGGCCATTTGGTTTGTTCTTAGCCTGGTTGCAGAGTGGTTCAGTGGTTTGCCAGATCAGATTCGTACCGAGGTAATGGGTAAAAACTTGATGCGTATCTCGTTACCCGGCCGGCAGCCAATTTATGTTGATGTTTCTAAAACGTATGCGTGCCCCATCGGTGCATTTGCCCCCATCATACGTGAGTATATAAAAGATTCTGGGGACACGGGCAACATGATAGACCTCTATTTATGTGCCAACCGTATTAGCGGCATAGGTAAACAAGACAAGGATGGACATGTGTATGTGGTGCAAAAAAACCTTATATCTATGTACATCCAAGAAGGGCACGTTCTTAATACAACCACTCGGCATTATCTGCGACCGTACTCGGTGGGAAAAGCCTCGCTTGGTAGGTATGCCCGTTAGGATCCTTTAAGTTTTAGGCACCTTCAGATTATTATTATCTTTGGGTGCCTAATTTTTTTTATCTCTACCAAATTTTTCTGACAGGTTTTATTTCTACGTTTTCGTGTTCAGTTTCTCCTTCATAGGTATACTGTTGTTCTGGCATCCACTGCTCCAAATCACTTTTGTATGCAATTACACCCGTGGCAACCCTTTTAATTTTTAAATATTCCTCCCGGACTTTACTAGAGTATGCCCTAGCGTTGCTCGCAACCCAGAACCGCTGATTTCTAAAGTCGTCGATAGTTACAAATATCCACCCAGGGTCTATATATGCTATCTGCCCTAATGTCATAACACTAACCGTCTTTACAGCACTAAGTGCTTGTTTTAGTGCACCGGAGGCCTTAGAAGGGGTTTTACCAACAAGTGCTACTTCCCCTATAATCTCACATCTTTTACAAAAAAGTGCCGTGGATTCAGCGGGCAAAGGTTCTTCGCAGTTAAGGCACCTACCAGTTTGGAATGAAAAGTTTTGTAAAGTCATGCTCAGCTCCTTTGTTACATAACTCAAAAGTTATTTTGATTTATTTGCTTATACCATAGTTTATTGATTAGTATCCATTTTATACTGTAAATTAATCCAAATATACTGATACTTATTGTATCTACGAGTTAAGGCAAAAAAAAACACTCCAGATATAATATTTAATTACACTGAAGTGTTAATTGCTAACCAACTAATAAAGAAAAATAGCTAGGATGCCAATCAGCAGTAGGGCTCCACCAATAAAGAACAGCAACCATGGTAAGCGTGCGCCAAGAGGGATCACCTTATAATTATCTTGTGGGTGATACAACACCTGCACGCGTTGGCCGATTTCGAGTGATTGCCCAATGTTTATATTCCTGAGCTCAGCACGTATGTGCTGCCCGTTAGCATCAAACTCTACTACCGTTCGGGCTGCCATTCTATACCCTGAGTAAATATCAACAACAGTTGCCGTCGCTTCTTTTCCTAAAAATTGTATTTCCATAAATTCTGCGCGCTGTATTAGTTGCAAACAAATAAGAAAAAGCCCTGCGATAAACAGGAAGAAAACTTGCCACATTTTATCTGTTTTCATGAGATCTCCTCTAGTCAAAGATGTTTGCGCCTATTATACCGTAAAATATGCGCGCGTGCATCCACTATAGGGTGTTGTGCCGTTTCCGGCAACGTGATAATAATGGTTGTAATAATGTTTGTTAAAAAAGGAGTTTGCTATGCTCGATGGAATTTGGAACGTTTATTTAGCCTTGGAGAACTCAGAGGTTGACGGAGAGCTGCTTGGTACATTTCAAACCCGAATAGGTGATACAGTGTGGATGGCAGGTGCCCGCGTTGCATCTCGTATTGTACCCGGTCAGTTTTTGCACTTGCGCTCGGTATATGACACCAAGAATTGGAAAGTGCGTATTGAAGGTAACTATAAAGGTTTGCCCGATGAGTTTGTGTTCGTTCGAGTACAGAACCTTGAACCTTTGCCAAAGGTACCCACGGAGCCTGTTGACCACAAGAAGTTTGTTGTTTCTTTGTCTACGGGTATTTTAATTGGGGTTTTGGGTTTGTTTGCTTTTACCATTTTGGCAACGGTTCTAATGCCCGCGGTTACTTCGCCTTTGGAAGTCACTTTGGGCGAAAACTTTGTACTTAAAGGTCAAAGTGTGGTTTTTGCCGCAGCTTTTCTTGTTCTCTTTGTGTTTTTAACAATTTGGAAGGATACCTGGAAGGCAATTACTGATCTAACGCAGTTAACTAAGGGGTTAATGTCCAAAGGTGCGCTGTTTATAAAGTCCATTGTCGATAACGACACCACTACTTGAGTTTCAAAAAAATAGGGTAGGCTAGTTTTTAGACTTAAGTCAAAAAAACTACCTACCCTTTTTGTACACTACGGTTTGCTAAAGGCCAGAATAATACCCCCAATTTTCTCGGTTAATACCTGCTCTGGTACCCCAATCCTGGAACTCCATACATAAAAGCTAGTGTCCACAATTCCATTGCTGTCAAAAGGAACTACGCTGTATACGTTGTTTAACGATACATAACCGTACACCTGTTGGTGGGGCATATACGCGTTAATTATGAGCAAGGCGTTGTTCAGCAGAGGCAGCATATATTGCCGGTCATTGAGGTGATCATACTCAAAAGAGAACTGAGCAATCTCAGTTCCATTGGTCAATTCATTTGGGTTAATGTCTTTTGCATCGTATTTAGGTAAGCTCCCATTTATAACCGCCTGAACACTTGCTAAATCTTTACCACCTTCCATTCCAAGCTCGTGGAGCGCAATTGCCTCAAACGGATACCATGGCAGTCTGTACTCTACCGTATTTCCGGCTTCCGAGGTGACCCAAATATCTAAAATCCCCAACCC
>JBPOHY010000006.1:0-5918 GCA_052035055.1 candidate division WWE3 bacterium
GCTGTCATTTTCGGTGTAGTTGTGAAATTCTCTGTTGTAAAAAATCACCATTTGCTGAAAATCAGCTTTTTTCTTATAAACGGCCTCTTCAACGTGTTTTATTTGACTCAAAATAATCTGAGAGTTATGTACGTGTTTTTCTACATTTTTGTATAGGTCCTCATCGTCTAACTGGTAACATAACTTACGTATTTGATTTTTGCTTTGTAGAATATATGAAATTGTTGTTTCTACTTTATCTGTATTAAAGATTCCTACAACCTCTTTACTAGTTAAAACCTGTGTTAGCAGTTTTTCAATGCTGTTTAACTCTTCTGCAAGAGCCGTCCTAGCTATAGCTTCGGCTTTATCTATTTTACCTAAAAATCCTTGTGGCTTGTTTTTAGATTCGATTATGACTTTTACAAACCAGAATAAAAGTAGTGCAGGAAAGATAAAAACTAGTTCTTTAGATTGGTTTTGGAATCTTATTAAGTTGTTTGAAAGCGCTGCTATCATGTTCTTCTCCTAGGTGATAGATTTTATACTTGTTCTCTAAATTTAACGAGGGGTAATTTTACCTCATTTAGAGAATATATGCAAGGCTTTTTGAACATCTGCTATACTGGGTGTATGAAAAATAAAAAAACACTTTCAATAGTATTTGGCTTGTTAATTTTGTTAGCTCTTGTTCTTTGGGTTCTGTTCTCAAACAGACAAGCTACTCCAATGGATTCTGTCCAGACTTCTCAGCGTGCAGCCGTCGAAGAAAAAAATGACGCTATGCAGGGTGAAAAAATATCCGGTTCCTTTTTAGACTTAATGAAAATGGGTAAGAACATGACTTGTACATACAGCAATACTGTCGAGGCTGATGGCAGTAAGTTTGAGGGTACCTCTTATGTAAGTGGAAATAAGATGAGAACTAACTTAACTTTGTTAGATAAAGACGGTGCTAAAACTGAGACAACTATGGTTGGTGACGGCGAGTGGATGTACGTATGGACATCGCTCCAGGAGCAGGGTTTTAAAATGAGCATGCAAACTCTTAATGATACCGTAGGTAGCACTGCCCCCAATAATTCTCCAGCGCAGAAAAACCTGGCTGATTTTAACAAAAGCGTAGATTATGATTGTAAACCACTACTTATTGTGGATCCCACTCTGTTTGCAGTACCTACTGATAGAGAGTTTTTGGACCTAAATTCTATGATTCAGAATGTTGTTGATAACATGAATACTGGTGAAACTGGCTCAAACTGTGCTGTTTGCAATATGATTACCGATGATGCTCAAAAGCAGCAATGTTTGCAAAGTATGGGCTGCTAGCTCTACTTTTACGCTTTTGTAAAGTACTCAAATGGTAAAAAGCGTAGCTTTGCTATCTGGTGCAGAGTTTGAGCTAACGTTTCTTGCTTTACCCCTATCTGTGATTTATATGCCTTCAAGGCCTTGAGTTTTGTTATCAATTCTTGAGGTGTTAGCATTAGTCTTACGTTTGGTTCTAATGGACTTACTTTTTTTGGATTCTCGGCCATTTGTAAAGAGCTTTCATTTGACCTGTAATTTTTTGACACCGTGGTATATATAAGTTTTATATTTAACCTGTTGCACAAACTTTTAACGCAGTTCGATAACGCTATGTGGTCTGGGTGCCCATAAACTCCGTGTGGCTCAAATGTAATGAGGTGGCTTGGTTTATATTTTTCAACTAGCTGTTTTAAATAATCGTAGACCTGTGTTTCTGAGTTCTTTAATCCCCCATCCCTAAATGAGCCTAGCTCGTAGTTTTTTACGGAAAAAATTTTCATTACTTCTACAAATTCCCGGGATCGAATATCCGAAAGCGCTGCCTCCTTGTTGTTGGTGAAATTTAGAGTGCTTGCCTCACCTTTGGTTAAACATACGACAACTGTTTCTTCAGCCTTTTTTATTGCATGTTGAATGAGTCCCCCAGCAAAATAAGTTTCGTCATCTGGGTGTGGGTATACAAAAAGCATTCTTGCTTTGGGTTCTATAATTAAATTTTCCATAGTATATGGGATATTCTAGCAGGTAGAGTGGACTTTTACAGGGAAATGTGATACTGTATCCTTGCTCTATGAGCGTATGGGGTTATCAGTGAGTTTCTCAGTGTATCTTCCAGCCTTTTAATAGAGTTTGTATAGAAGTTTTCTCTCTATTGGGAGGAATGGAAGGTGGTGTCCAGATTTGAAAAAGTTATATGTTGGCAATTTGCCATATTCGTTTAACGACGATACGTTAAAACAATTGTTTTCCGCTTACAATAGTGTGCTTTCCGCTACTATTATAATCGATAGAAACAGTCGTAGAAGTAAAGGTTTTGGTTTCGTAGAGTTAGAAGACGACGCAGAGGCTGATAATGCTATCAGTGCAATGAACGGTACGGACGTAGAAGGAAGAGCTATCGTAGTTTCCGAAGCTAGACCTATGAACAAGAACTAATTTGTTCTTAGTTAGCTTTTAATTTGATAAATTAAACAGCAATGAACCACCGCGTAAGCGGGGGTTCCTCGTTCTACTACATAACTATCAAGTTACCCTTCATGCCCATCTCTCTATGCTTTCCTACTGAGCAGTAGTACTCAAATGTGCCTACCTTATCAGCAACAAACGTAACGGTTTCTTCTTGACCGCCATTAAGTACATTAGTATTTACGCTAAATTCATCCAGTTTCCAATCGTGTACACCGCTAGCGTTTTTAAATATGATTTTTACTGTATCTCCTTTATTTACTTTAATTTCCTTAACGTCATACATAAAGTTGCTTCCTGTTACTGTAAAAGTCTTACTGTTAGCATCTTCGACCATAGCTTCTTCTGCTACATCGTCTTTAACCATAGCGTCTTCGGCTTCTGTTGTTTCTTCTTTAACTTCCATTGAGTCCTCAACCTCGTTTTTTTCCATCGACGGTTGTGTCATTTCCTGATTAGTTTTTGCGTTATTTGAAAGCAAAAAATATCCAAGTCCTAAGACCGCAATGATTACTATTATTCCTAAAAACTTACTTGAATTTTGTGACTTTGTATTTTCGGTATCCATGCAAATCACCTCCCACTGGTTTTAAATAATTTTGTACTGCAAAAGCAAAACACTTTCTGTTTTGCGAAAAGGGACTTAAAAACTGCGTACTGTCTAACTTAACTTATTTGTACGAGCCTTGTCAAACATGTTTATGAATTGCTCTATTCTTCGTGTGGTTTCTTGTGGGCCTAGTACTCTCGCCACGTCAAATAAGTTTGGGGATCTCGTCGATTTTGTTAAGGCAAGCCTAAGTACAGTCATTATATTGCCTATGTGTCCTTTGTATGCCGTGAGGTTTTCTTTGTAAGTTTTTGTATCGGGTGCATAGCCAAGATCTAGCGCCATACGGGTGTGATATTCTTGCCATTCATTTCTGTTTTCAAAGTTTTTGTATTTATTTAAGAATTCCAAACCATCCTTTTCTAAGGAGTTTTCTTTAAGAACTTGGATATCCAAGTCGCCGGCATCAAATATCTCATTAAAAAAGAATCCATACTGCGCTCTAAACTCGGACCACCCAGAAATATCCTTTCGAATATTTGCCTCGGTTTCTACGTTAAACACGTTAACAACGAAATCCTCATTTTTTTCGATAAGTTTGTTTAACTCTGGATCATACTTACTAGCCCACTCTACTAAGTATTTATATTTTTCCTGTGCCGAAAATTTGGAAATTACTTCTTTTCCAATATTGTTTAATTTGTCTATATTAAATAAAGCACCGCTTTTGCCCATCTTTGAAATGTCAAAGTTAAAATCCTCTAGCGCTTTGCTGGGGTTTGCACGTCGCCAATCCTCAAACCCTGAGTTCGCTAAATTCGTGAGATATTCGAGCACTGCGTTTGGGTGGTATCCGTGCTTTTGATAAAAACTAACCGCTGCCTCTGGATCTTTACGTTTGCTCAACTTTCTTTTTGAACTTCCTTCCATTTTCATAATTAATGGTATGTGTGCATATTTAGTTGGGGTAAATCCAAAGGCTTCAAATAACTCAATGTGTAATGGAAGAGATGGCAACCATTCCTCACCCCTAATAACCAATGTTGTTTTCATTAAGTAGTCATCAACAATGTGTGCAAAGTGATACGTTGGGAGCCCATCTGACTTTATAAGCACTGTATCCTGATCGTTGGCCGGTGGTGTCAATTTTCCCCTTATTAAGTCATTGACGGCTATGTTAGTCTGAACTGCATTTGACCTTAGCCTCAGCGTAAAAGTTTCTTTATTTGCCAAATGTGTCTTTACTTCGTCGTTGGTTATATTTTTGTGCTTTGCCCATGCACCATAATAGCCAGGCTTTGCTTTTTGGGCCATTTGGTTTTGTGTAAGAGTTTCTAGTTCTTCTTTGGTGCAAAAGCATGGGTACGCACGACCCAATTTAACAAGTTCCTTAGCAAATGCGTTATATATTTCTACGCGCTCGCTTTGTTTATATGGTCCATATTTCCCAACTTGGTGTGTTTCGGATATTTGTCCTTCGACTGGGATAATATTAAAGTTCTTCAAACTCGTTACAATTTCTTCTACCCCGTTTGCAACCTCGCGTTTTTTGTCGGTATCCTCTATGCGCAAAAAAAAGATACCCTCGGTTTGTCTGGCGACTGTTTGTGATACCAGGCAAGCATAAATACCGCCTATATGCACAAATCCGGTAGGGCTCGGGGCAAATCTAGTTACTTCTGCGCCGTCAGCCAAATTTCGTATTGGGTACAACTCGTCAAAGTCAGCTATAGTTTTGGTGGTATTTGGAAACAGTAAATCGGCAAGTTCCTGCAGCTTTTGGTTGTCTGTTTTGTTTAGATTTTGACTGGTCATTTTTCCCTGTTATAGTAGCAAATATTGTATACTTAGTACATAATGGTGGCTATGTCGCGCAAGGTATTTTACTTATTAATATTGGTATCTCTAGCGCCTATATTTTTTTATTGGGGGTTGGGCTTTAATTTTTCTTCTACTTCTTTTTCAGACTTGTCTCTGGCATTTGGTCGGCTCTTTGGCCTGTTGGCTGTTTACTGTGTATTAATGCAATTTATGCTTATGGGTCGTGCAGTTTGGGTTGAGCGCGTTTTTGGGCTGGATAAGCTGTCGCGGGTTCATAGACTTAACGGGTACCTAAGCTTTACCTTTATAATTTTGCACCCCCTACTTATAACTCTAGGGTATAGCGCGCTAAGCGACACCGGATTTTTGACCCAATTCATCTTTTTTATAAAAGAGTTTGATGACTTACTAAACGCTTTTATTTCCATGCTGCTTTTCATTTCTGTAGTTGGTCTTTCAGTTCATATTGTTCGAAAGCGGGTTAAATATGAGACTTGGTATTATGTCCATTTAGCCACTTACTTAGCAGTTTTGTTGGCGTGGGGTCATCAGCTCGAACTAGGAAGTGAATTTCATGTTCACCCTAATTTTAGGCTGTATTGGATACTCCTTTATGCCTTTGTTTTTGGAAATCTCCTGATATTTAGGTTTATAAAACCCATACTAAATTTTTTTGTCCAAAATTTTGTTGTCGAAAACGTGGTCAATGAAACCAATACGTGCATTTCTATATACATTAAGGGGAATGCACTAACTAAACTAAAGATCCAGCCTGGGCAATTTGTAATTGTACGTTTTTTAGCTTGGCCTTATATACTGCAAGCTCACCCATTCTCATTTTCTGCGGTGCCCACAAATAATACATTAAGGCTGACGATTAAAAGTGTTGGTGATTTTACTGGGCAACTAAAAAGTCTTAAACCAGGGACCAAAGTGTTACTAGACGGTCCCTTTGGGATTTTTACAAAAAAAGCAGCTACCCATAATAAATTTTTGTTTATTGCCGGCGGCATAGGCATTACCCCCATCAATGCAATGCTACATAGCCTGGCTTCGCAAGAGAAAGACGCGG
>JBPOHY010000151.1:0-8113 GCA_052035055.1 candidate division WWE3 bacterium
ATTATGCCCCAACTTTGAAGTCTCTAAAGAAAAGAGTGACCTAGACATGATTGTTTCCTTTGTAGGACCCGATAAAAAGTTTTTGGCGCTCGAGGCTCAGGCAAATATTATTCCTGAAGCAAAGCTATTAGGCGGTATTGAGTACGCAAGGAGTAATAGCGATTCACTTTATAAGCTTATCGTTGATTTTGCCGCGGAAGTAAATCCAGAGGGTAAAAAATATGAATATGTGTCTAAAGAACTAGCAGATGATTTGATGACTGCTGTTTCTGGTATAGCAAAAGAAAGAATAGAAAACCTCATGTTCCAAAAAATGGAAAAGGATGTGCTAGAGCATGAATTGTCATTGGTAGTTGAAGAAGTGCTTACTACACTAGAAGGAAAGTTCAAAAAGGCTGATATGCAGGCAGCCATTTCCAGACTAGAAAAGCACGCCTTACAGTCTATGATCCTAGAAAAAGGTGTTCGCCCAGACGGTCGTGGAATAGAAGAAGTTCGTAGTATAGCCGTTCAGGTTGGGTTGTTACCAAGAACTCATGGTAGCGGCATGTTTAGTCGAGGAATTACCCAAGTGCTTACTTGTGCTACATTGGCTTCCCCCGCGCAAGAACTACTAATTCAGGATATGTATGGGGAACGAGCTAAAAAATACGTGCACTACTATAATTTTCCACCCTTTGCTGGTGGTACTACCGGTAGGATGGGGACCCCCAAAAATCGCGAAATAGGCCATGGCATGTTGGCAGAAAAGGCGTTGTTGCCTGTTTTACCAAATCAAAAAGATTTCCCATACATGATCATGCTAGTATCCGAAACCCTTTCGTCAAGTGGGTCTACTTCGATGGCGGCAACCTGTGGTTCAACTTTGGCCCTCATGGACGCAGGAGTTCCGATAAAAGATATGGTTGCAGGAGTTGGCGTGGGTTTGATAGCCAATCAAGATTTTAGTAAAAGTTTAATCATGACCGACCTTGCCTATATGGAAGATGCCTTTGGCTTGATGGACTTTAAGATGACTGGTACGCGCAACGGCATTACTGCTGTTCAGTGCGATATGAAGGTTCAAGGATTGCCTATGGATCTTTTACCCAGAATCTTCGAGCAGTCTAAGGCTGCAAGACTTCATGTTTTGGATGAAATGTCCAAAGTAATTTCTGCACCAAGAGAAAGCGTCTCTCAATACGCTCCTAAGACTGCAACCGTAATGATCGCCGTTGATAAGATTGGCGTAGTAATTGGTGCTGGTGGTAAAACCATTAAATCAATTCAAGAAGAAACAGAGACCGAGCTTTCTATAGAAGAAGATGGTACTGTAGTAGTTTCTTCGGATTCACAAGAAAAAAATCAAAAGGCAATAGACATAGTAATTGGCCTCACTAAAGAGATGGAAGTCGGGGAAATTTATGACGGTGAAATCGAAGAGGTTGTAGACTTTGGTGCTTTTGTTAAGGTCTTGCCAGGAAAAGTTGGCTTACTACATATTAGCGAGGTAGCGTCGGACTATGTTGCTGATATCAGAACAGTTCTTAAAGCAGGCGATAAGGTAAAGGTCAAAGTTATTGACGTATCACAGGATGGTAAGTTTGGATTATCCATTAAAGCCTTAACAGATCCAACCGACGGTACCGGAGCGTCTCGCCCTCCAAGACAGTCCTTTGGTGGACGCGGTGGGGACCGTGGCGGCGGCGGAGGTAGAGGTAGAAATGATCGTGGTGGTGGTGGTGGCCATGACCGTGGAGGTCGTCGTCCCCCGCACAATCGTTACTAATCTTTAGAAGGTGGTAAAATTTAAATAATGTCCAGAATCTGCCCAAACTGTAGCACAATTCTAAAAGATCACAATTTCCATTTTTGCTCTGTATGTGGAGGTAAACTCCCTTTAGAGTTGGTAGTCGAACCTCAATTTAATCAACGTGTTTCCAGCCTAACTCATGATCTTGGTCATAAATTTGTGTTTGATTTGCTAGCTGGTAAAAAATATTTACGCATAATTTTATTATTAATTTTTACAGTGGTTTTAGGGGGCGCCTTATGGTGGATTACGACCAAGTTTTCTTCGTGGCTGTCTTTGGCTGAAAATCTGCGCCCGGGTAGCAAAAACGCCATCGTGGTGCCAGAGACATCGCAAAGCTCGTCTACCATAACAGAGGTAGTTGGTGTTGCAGACTTGGGTTTAACTATTATTCCACAGCTTTTTTCTTCTGAAGACCTTTCGGTTTATGTTCCTTACGATATAACATTTTATGTTGAGGGCTCTGGTCTAAAAGACCTAACATCTTTGTTTTATGGGCAATCAAATATTCCAGGTTATATGTTTGGGTTAATGGGTTTTATTAATGATCGCTTTGTCTTTTTTACTCAGGAGCAAAATAACGAAATAAAGAGTGCTTTAATTGTTGAATTGGCAGACTCGTATGATGTTTTGTTAGTTGACAGTTTTATTAAAACTTTTGATGTTCCCCACTGGATGCTCAAAAGGATAGATAATCATCTTATTTTGGCGGATAGCCAACTTTTAATAGATGATATTAGCCAAGTGGCGCAAAAGACTTCTAAGAACTTTTCTCAAAACCCCAAATTTCGTAGTGCCGTTGGGCTTTTTCCTGATAAAGGCCAGTTGAGGGTTATAAATGTTGGTGCTAATAAAGAGAATCTTCATTTACATTTATCGAAATATTCGGCAAGTCCCGAATTTATACAAAAGGCCAAAGAACTGTTAGAGGTTAAGTATGATAAATTTATAATATCTAATGCAACCAGATAATACTCCAACACAATCAAATAAAGATGCTGCACAAGATTTTATATTCGATGAACTAAAGGTCCTAGACAGTCTAGTAGAAAACATTGCCGGCTTACCTGAGGAGCTTAAAGAAAAACTAAAAGGTATGTTGAACAGGCTTAATAGGATGGCGATGCTTGGCCACTATGCTTCTGAGTTTGATACATTGTCACGATATATTGAAACCGTAGCGTCAATACCCTGGCATGCCCGAACCGAAGATAAGCTGGATTTAATTAAAACCAAAGAACTGTTAGATACGTCTCACTATGGTATGGATAAAGTTAAGGAAAGAATGTTGGAGTACCTGGCAACTATGTTGTTAATACAGCAGCGAGGTGGGGACATGATAGCCAAATCACCGGTGTTGTTATTTGTTGGTTTGCAGGGTGTTGGTAAAACAACGTTGGCTATTTCTATCGCCGAAGCATTGGGAAGGCAATTTGTACGTATAGCTATGGGCGGTATTGGTTCTACACTCGAGCTTAGGGGCAAGAGTAAGGCATATCCCGAAGCCGAACCCGGTCAAATAGTCAAAGCACTAATCAAATCAAAAGTAAGAAACCCGGTTATTTTACTGGACGAAATTGAAAAGGCGAGTGGTGAACGTGGCCTACTAAATGACATTATGGCCATTTTGCTCGAAATATTAGACCCAAATCAAAGTAACGACTTTAGGGACCACTATGTTGATTACCCAGTCAATTTATCCGAGGTCCTATTTGTTTGCTCTGCTAATAATACCGGTACCATTTCTGCAGCTCTTATGGACAGAATGGAAGTTATAAAAATGCCGTCTTACACCGACGCCGAAAAAATAGTTATCGCTAGAAACTATCTTTTCCCACGCATTATGGCAAAGTCTGGGTTGCGCCCGGAAGAACTCATTATTGAAGAAACGCTGTGGCCGGGAGTTGTAAGACCTTTTGGTTATGACAGCGGTATTCGAAGTCTCGGTCGTACTCTCGAGGCTATTTGTAGAAAAGTTGCCAAGCAAATAGTTGAAGGTAGCGCCACGCAGGTATATATTACGGCAGATAACCTCAAGTATTATCTGCCACAGTACTAAAGTCTATGGAACCTACATTTACAGAATTCACAAAGGAACCAACTCTTGTAGAGTTGAATAATATTAGAAAAGAAGGCTTTAGGCCTGGGACTGTAGCTTGCATTCTGCATAACAAAAAGCTACTCATGTTTTATAAGATTGACCACAAAATTTGGCAGCTCCCACAGGGTGGTATAAAAAATACAGAAAATCCAAAAGATGCTATAAAGCGCCAACTTACCGAAGAATTGGGTGCTACCTTTGTTAAGCTTCTTGATATTCCTGGAGCAACTTATCTAACGAATGACCGTATGGAGTTTAAACCAGGCAAGCACGAGTCCGAAAAGATGGAATCAGACGAAGGTGTAGAAATTCCAATGATAGGTAAGGAATACTTTTTCTTTGCAATACAATCAAAAAAAGAGGAACTAGTAATTTCCGAAACTCAATTTGATCAACACTTTTGGGTGAGCTTTCGCGAGGGTTATTTTCTAGCCGAAAAAATGTATCAGCGTGGGAAAAAAAGAATAACAATTAAAATTTTGAACAAGCTCAACGATATGGGACTTATCTCTTAAGCATGGATAAACAAACCCTTTTAGCTCAAATCGAAAAAAATGTAAAAAATTGCCAAAAATGTCGTTTGTGTACTACGGCAAAAAACGCAGTGCCGGGAGAGGGCAATATCAATTCCGAGATTGTATTTATAGGTGAAGCCCCAGGCCAAACAGAAGATGAAACCGGAAGACCGTTTGTCGGCCGTGCAGGAAAGTTGCTTGAAACTTTATTAGCTCAAATAAATCTTAAACGCGAGGACGTTTGGATCGGAAATATTATTAAACACCGTCCGCCAGAAAACCGCGACCCCTTACCAGACGAAATTGCTGCTTGTGAGCCGTATCTGACAATGCAGCTAAAAGCTATGCAGCCTGTTTTGGTAATAACTTTGGGCAGATTTGCTATGAATTACTTTTATACAGAGGGCAAAATCACTCGCGACCATGGGACTGTTATACGTACAGGTCCCTACAATGTTTATCCAGTTTTTCATCCCGCGGCTGCGCTTCGTAATCCTAGTATGATGCAAGAATTAAAAAAGGACTTTTTAAAGGTGCCTCAAATATTACAAGAAGTGAAGACCCATGTATCTCAGCCCCCATCTTCAGCAGCTAGTTCTCAAGATTCGGTAGCAGCGGATGGCCAATTAGGGCTTTTTTAAATAATATCTGTTAAACTTACATTGTTCGCAAAGCGAATCAGAAAGTGAATATGGAGATGCTCCGTGCGTTGGTTCGTCGAAGCTCAATAAATAAATCATGATGCATATAAATAATAATTCTAGCCAAATAGATACACTTATGAATAAAGAAAATTCAGGTAAACCGCCGCTCCGAATAATTTTGGGTGGTGACACCGCAACCAAAAACCTTACGGTGTACGAATACGAAGACACAATCATTGTTGTCGACTATGGTATTGGATTTCCTGAGGGCGACGACTTTGGTGTAGATTTCCTAATTCCTGATATGAGTTACCTTCTTGAAAACTCCCACAAAGTGAAGGGTATTTTTGTTTCCCATGCGCACGCTGACCACTTTGCGGCCTTACCTTACCTTTTACGCGAACTAAACGTTGATGTTTACTGTAATAGACTGGTACAAGGGCTTTTGAGCAAGCAACTAGAGGAAAAATCCTTTTCAAAGTTAAAAGATACAGTCAAGTTTCATACTTTTGATGAGACAACTCCCGAAGTTTTAATGGGTCCTTTTAAAGTTTCTGCGTTCCACGTAAACCACTCGGTGCCTGGATCATTGGGCATTGCTATAAAAACTCCACAGGGAGTGGTTTTGCATATTGCGGATTTTAAGATCGACTGGTCGCCAGTTTTGGAACCGCCTATCGATGTAGGTACCATAGCCAATTATGGTAAGGAAGGTGTTTTGTGTCTGCTTTCTGACTGTTTGGGTGCAATGAAAGAAGGATATATCGAGTCGGAAGCGACTCTAAACAATGTCTTTAATGAACTTTTGGAAGATTACGAAGGCAGGCAGCTTCTCATAACAACTATTTCAAGCAATGTTTCGCGCATGCACCAAATTATTAAGGCAGCTCAAAAGGCTGGTCGTAAAGTTGTTCTAGCAGGCAGGTCAATTAATCAAGTCGTGGATGTTTCCAAGAATCTTGGCTATGTTCCTGACCACGATGATTTGTATGTGGACTTAAAAAAAGCCCGAGGTTACGACCAATCCACACTCTTATATGTAGTAGCTGGCTGCTTTGGCCAATCTGGATCTGCACTAGATAGAATAAGTCTTGGCGAACATAACGATATAGACTTAATAGAAAATGCCGTTGTTGCCTTTTCTGCAGAACCAAACCCACCCGGGGTCGACGTTGATGTTTTACGTGTAACAGCTAACTTAACAAAAAAAGGTGTCGAAGTAGTAGACCATAACAGTCGCCATTTGCACGTTTCCGTCCACGGCCATTTGGGAGATTTACGCGCTGTAGCGGCTATAGCACGTCCAAAGTACTTTATACCTATAGGTGGCGATCCTATGCATATGAAGGCATATACCAAAATGGTTACCAACTTAGGCTTTCCAGAAGAAAATGTATTTGTTTTGGGGGAGGGCGAGTCTGTTGAATTTGCAGATGATGTCGCAAAACGGGGTAAAACTGTCCCGGTTCAGGATGTTTTTGTAGACGGTACTGAGATTGACCCAATAGTCCTCAGGGATCGTGAGCAGTTATCTAACGACGGAGTTTTTGTGGTCGTTGTCCCTGTGAATAAAAAACAGCGTACAGTAGCTGGTAGCGCCGAGATTGTAACTCGTGGCTTTATTTACGTTAAGGAATCAGCTGCACTAATGGGTAAAGCTCGAGATGAAATTAACAAAGTGTTGAATAAAGTTATAGGCAAAGGAAATAAGATAACGGAATGGAACAATATAAAGGGTAAAATCGAAAGAGACGTAGAGCGCTTACTATTTAAGGAAACTGGTAGAAAGCCAATAATCATTGTTCACTCCATTTTTATTTAATTTTGGCCTTTATTTTCGTAGCGGGGAAAGTAATCTTTAATCCGCAAGAAAAAAGAAACCATAGGTTTTTTGTTAAGTGGCAAAAAGAGGTAGAAAAAAGAAATTCAAGTTAAACTTTAACGTCAGCGGTGGGGCTTGGAAGTCCGTAGCTGCGATTGGTACGCTTTTACTAGCGTTGATTACTTTAATATCTTTTTTCTTGCCAGATTATTCTGTAAACGAAAAGATACACGAACTCTTGGTAGGCATGTTTGGCCTTGCCTCTATTATCATTCCATTTTTAATAGGTATATTAGGTCTTTTGCTCATTGATTCTCTTGATTTAAAAATTAAGGAAGGCCGTATATTGTTTGGTCTATTTTTGCTCGTTTTTACTTTGTCATCTTTTTTGGGAGTTTTTAGCGAGGATGCTGCTGGTAAAGTTGGAACAGAGCTTTCCGAGTTCATGGCTGGAGCTATAAGTATTTATGGTAGTGCTCTAGTATCTTTAGCAGGTGTAGCTATAGCTTTAATCTTGCTATTTGATATTTCTCTTGACCAAATAACCGAGTTCACGTTATCGGTAAAAGAGTGGGTAGCGGGGCTTGTTTCTAATTTTTCGCTCAAAAAGCAATTGGCAGAAAAGGGAGATAATATAGTGATATCTTCTGGAGTTGGAAGTTATGACGAAGATTCCCACGAAGAGTCCCAAATACCTGCTGTTGAACCGCCCTCTTTTGAAATAATTCCAAACATTGCAGAGCCAAAGATGTCTAAAAAGCATATGCCTTTAGACCCAAATAGCTCCCTGCCTGTTTTAACCCCAAGCCTTCCATATGCTGACAAAATTTGGGAATTACCGCCAATTGATTTATTGGCTCCAGTAGATACAACCCCACCAGACACAGGAGATATTCAGGCTAATGCCAAAATTATAACTTCTACTCTAAAATCGTTTGGAATAGATGTTGATGTTGTTGATGTGCAGGTTGGACCTTCGGTTACTAAGTACGCGCTTGAGGCTCCTCCAGGCATTAAGGTGTCTAAGATTGCGAATCTGCAATTTGACTTGGCACTCGCTTTGGCTTCCCCAACGGGTTCTGTAAGAATCGAGGCCCCGATTCCCGGTAAATCATTGATAGGTATTGAAATGCCTAACAAGACTAGAGCAATGGTTAACTTTAGGTCCTTGGTTACATCCGATCAATTTAGGGGTCTTAAATCCAAGTTAGCAGTTGTACTGGGTAAGGATGTTGGTGG
>JBPOHY010000060.1:0-1835 GCA_052035055.1 candidate division WWE3 bacterium
AGTCGGTTACTTTTTGGCAGAAATGGAAAAGGTAGACGCACAAAAAGTGACATTGATGTGTTTGTTTCATGATGTGCAAGAAACAAGAACTAATGACCTAAACTGGATACACAGAAAATATGTAAAGGTGTTTGAGGACGAGATTTTAAATGATCAGATAATCCCGGTTAAGGCCGCAGCACACCTAGTACCTATACTAAATGAATACGAGGAACGCAAAAGCAAAGAATCTATTGTGGCCAAAGATGCAGATATTATAGACCAGGTTTTGTTAATTAGAGAATATGCCTACACAGGTAACAAAGAAGCCGAGAGGTGGGAAAAAGACAGACGCCAAGAAAAAATGGTACAAACAGCATCCGCAAAAAAACTTTTAAAAGAAATATCTCTCCAAAATCCATCAGAGTGGGCACAAAACATTTCTAGCTCTCAAAGACGGAAGTAATTTATAGATGGTAACATTAAGATATGCATAGTGAAAAACAGCATGATGAAGGCATAACAGAAATAGTACATGAAGAGAGGTTAACAAACGAGCTTGTACCTTCTGCTAAATTTAGATTTAAAAACGGCGAGCCACTTTACGAAGCACCAGAGGTACCACTACAAGAACTATTCAAACCCACAACGCAAAAAGTTTTGCATGCCCTAGAAACAGAACCATTTGTTATAGCAACTGGCCCGTCGGCTATAGGAAAATCTGAGCTTTTTTTAGAAAAGAGCGGTTTGGAAAGACTTGATGCAGGTGGAATTATTAAAAGATTAAAAAGCTCTCAAAATAACTACATTGTTCTAAATGGACAAGGTGGTTCTGGAGAAACAGTGCTGGGGGATATTGTCGCAGGAAACGACATCGACCCTTACTACGAGGAAACATATCAGAAAGCAAAGTATGTAGTAGTGGATGAAACTACTGCAATAATGATGAGAACCGATATGAACTTTTTACCTGCATTTCCAAAAATGGTAGAGGATGGAAAAAAGCTTATTCTAGTTGGCGGTGGAAAAGCTAGTACAGAACAACAAATGGAAATGATTGCGGGATACCTGCAAGATGCAGGACTTGAAACAAAACAGGAGCAAATGATCCCCATACCCCCATACTTGCTTACAAATCAACAGGTTATAGAAATATTAAATGTTCGGGCAGGTAGAGAATTATCCGAAGAAGTGACCCAATTCATTGTGCAAAAAGTTGATGACGCTAAACTTCCAAAAGTTTTTAGACTTGCTCATTTTCTCCCGTTACCCATTAGGCATAGATCTGATCAATATTTTATTGAAAAGTTTGGCACTGGCATAAATGATATTAGCTGGTACAGATACCAAGCACATGTAGGCCACATAATGAGTATTTAAATTTAAAAAAACTACTCAACCTTACCCAAAGCCTCATCAAAAGAATCCCCCCACAAAAAAGCACTTCCATACTTTTTGGCGTTATCACTCATTTCTGTGTACAAACCACGCTTATTCCAAATCTCTTGTAACGCATTTACAAGATCCTCCTCCTCGTATGCAATGTCTTTTCCTAATTCATTTTCTTCCACATCAGAGCCTATCCAAAGAGATTCCGTAACAACCACTGGCAACCCCGCTGCCAAGAACTCCTTTGGAGAAATTGGGTCTGAAAAATAAACGGAGTCGTCTTTTTTCCCAGTATGCAAACAAAGGCCTATACCATAGCTACTCAAAAGTGGGAGATATTCCTCTGGTGAAACATCTCCTTTAAATTCAACATGTTTTAGCATCTTGTGCTTACTAACTAGCATTTTTAAATTCTGCTCATAAGGTCCGGTGCCAAATATAACTAACTTGGCATCATTATTGATCTT
>JBPOHY010000190.1:0-9501 GCA_052035055.1 candidate division WWE3 bacterium
CTCGATCTTTGCCTTTTCTGCGGCATCTTTTAGCCTTTGCATGGCCTGTCGATCGCCACCTAAGTCTACGCCTTGCTCTGCTTTAAACTGTTCTAATAACCATGTGATGACTTTGCGATCAAAATCATCTCCACCCAAATGGGTATCTCCGTTTGTTGCTTTAACCTCAAAAAGACCATCGCCAATTTCTAAGACAGACACATCAAAGGTACCTCCGCCTAGGTCGTATACTAATATTTTTTCTTGATGCGCTGACTTTTTGTCTAGTCCATAAGCTAGGGCTGCAGCTGTTGGTTCGTTTATTATTCTTTTTACCTCTAGACCAGCAATTTGTCCGGCCTCTTTAGTTGCCGTTCTTTGCGCGTCATCAAAGTATGCAGGCACCGTTATTACGGCCTCCGTTATAGTTTGTCCCAAGTACGCCTCGGCATCCGCCTTTAGCTTAGCAAGGATTTTTGCTGATACTTCCTGAGGAGTGTAGTTTTTATCTTCTATTTTTACAGTGGCCATTCCGTTATTGCCTTCAGCAATCTCGTAGGGGTAGTCTTTTTTTAAAGCCTGTACTTCTGGGGCATTGGTTCTCATTCCCATCAATCTTTTTACGCTGAATATGGTGCCTTTAGGATTTACAACCTGCTGTCTTTTTGCCGAAACTCCCACCAAATTTGCGGTTGGAGCAACTACTGATGGGGTAGTGTTACCACCCTCGGAATTTGGGATTACCTTGGACTGCCCGCCTTCCATAACAGCCATTGCGCTGTTAGTTGTACCTAAATCGATGCCTATAATTTTACTCATATATTTTATTCCTCCATTTTCTGAGAGGCATCAACTGTAGTGCCTCTTCCAACTTTTACACTTACTGGTCTAATCAATCTGCTTTTAAAAAAATAACCACTTTGTTCTACTGATGTAATCACATCTTTATTTCCTTCCACTAGTTCTATTGCGTGCATGGTTGTGTGGTCAAATGTGTCTCCTACACTAACCTCTAATTTTCGCAAACCTGCCGAGTACAAGACGTTTCTAAAGTCCTTTACAGAGAGCTTTATGCCTTGATCTTGGCTGTGTAAATCTAGCATTTCAAAGTTGTCTAATATGGGTAGCAATTTTTCCATGAGAACCATGTTAGAAAACTCTGCCATTTCTGCTTTCTCTTCGACCACCCTTTTTTGCAGGTTGGTGTAATCTGCCAGGGCTCTTTTCCAATTATTTTCCAATTCCAATATTCGGTCATCAATACCGGCGTTGCTATTTTGATTATCGTTTAAATTATCTATATCCATAAAAAAGTAGGGTTAATTTTTATTACCAAGACTCACCTAATTCTTGAATCAGATTTTTTGTATATCTTACTGCTGGTATTATCTGATCGTATCTCATACGCACTGGACCAAAAACCGCGACATAACCACCCTTTTTGCCTGTATTGAACCTTGTATACAGTAAACAACACCCGGATAGGTTTTCTATCCCAAGTTCTTTGCCTATTAAGGATATTACCTCTTCGCCTAGCGAGGACTTTTCGAAAAGTTCGCGTAAGACCTCGGGGCGATCGAGTAAATAGAGTGCAGTTTTTGCCGCATCTATATCCCAAAACTCTTTGTGGTCTAGGATATTTACGGCCCCGGATGATACCAAATAGTTATCGTCTGTCAGGGCAATCGCTAGCTCATGTACTTGCTCGGCTAATGTTATTACCGCGTTTCGTATTAATTTATCAACATCGAACCTATCTCCCCAAAGTCTTTGCTTCATTGCGACTTCTTGTAAGACGGGTAGTTCTACCTCCTCTAGCAATTCTTGTAAAAAGTATCTATATGCCTGAGGTGTTGGAACTCTTCCCGAAGAAGTGTGTAGCATTTCCAAAAAACCTTGTTCTAAAAGTCTTGCCATCTCGTTTCTGGCAGTTGCGGGGGAGTACCTAAGGTTATATCTTTTCACCAATTCCACAGAGCCGACAGGTTCAGCTGTTTTTATATACTCCGTGATTATTGCATTTAAAAGTCTTACTTGGCGATCATTCATAGCCTTAGCAGTATTATAAGTGGAGTGATAAAAATGTCAAGAAAAAAGCAATTTATAGTAAAACTTAAACTGTTTCGCGGGACCTTCGCTCTATTTCCTGATAGGTAGGTTCGCTAGGCAATTCTAACACGGGGTTTAGGTAATCAGGGTCCCTAGGGTTACGCCTTCTATACGCACCTTTAATTGTTTTAATTACTCCGATTGCTATATCATCCATCTTCACAACCTCAGCTGCTTCTTGGGGACGCATCTTTTTTGGGTTGTGCATGAGTTCCTCTGAGGCAACAACGACTCTGGTAAAGCCGTTAACATCTACTGGTATGAGCTGATTGCCAAATAGGCCGTCCGGTTGTGTATTACCCGGAAGTTCTGATAATAGGTCTATTGTTAATAATGACAAAAGCCTGCCGGCGTCTTCTTTATTTGCAGTTGTTGTAACCCCGCCTATGAATGCAATGGCATATGGGTATAGGTGCGCGGGATTTTTTACCTTTAACCGCTTTTGTATTTGCCTAAGGTACGTTACTGCAGCAATATAAACGTCTACATTTTCTGTTACATCCCGGCTTAATCTGGCATCGTTCGCTAGTCCTATATCATGCCTGATTACTTTAATATATTCTTGATGTTTAGCTTGTATCTGGGCATTTTCCCTTTTTGTGCCGAATACGTCATCGAGTTGTGCTTCGGTATATTCGGTTGCATACATGCCTTCGACTATTGATTCCTGTAAAACAGCCATATCTATATTAACTCCACTAATTTCAGCTAGCACTACTGAGGTTTCCCAGTGTGCGGATAACGTCGCTATGGAGTCGGCACGTTCCCTTTCGTGTTTTCTTTCGATCTCCTGTACTCGCGCCTGTCGTGCAGCTCGATCAGGTTCTCTTATATTGTCGCGTTCTCTTAAGACGGTTTTGTATTCTTTTGCTTCAAATGCCTTTGTTACTTCGTGTGGTAAAAAACGCTCTTGAACTTTTGTTTCTGGAGGTGTAAGCCCATATTTTGCATGGTCCGCCATGCTGTATAAAACTACGGCGTGTTCTTGCTTAAGATCTTCGGCGATTCTTGATTGTTCTTTTAGTGCATTTTTCAATCCTCCGCTAGCATCCTTTGGGCCACCAGTTTTTAATGCTTCTTGCACCTCCATGGCTTTGACGCGTGCCACGTGCATGGCGTGTGCTTCTTTTTGACGGGCTTCCTTAAGTGCTGCTCGTGCTACTATCAGTTGCTCATCAATTTCCATCAACTCGTCTACTAGTGGTTTATACTTTTCCTTTATTACTTTTTGGTCCAGCGTTCGTACCCATTCTCCAACGATTGGCCATTTCCTCACTGCTTTTGCAAACGATTCCTCCAGTGAATCTACATTTTCTACCTTATTTTTTCCCCTTACTTCGGCAGTTTGGTTGTACAAATCCAAGTGCCCGCGTGTAAGTATTTTTTGCATGTCCTGTCTCTTAGCCTCTTTTTCGGCATGGATCTGTTCTAGGTCTCTAACGCGTGCAATTTCCGGTGAATAATCCACTCGCTGTGAGATGCCTGCTACGGTTGCATCTTTAAGTTTTTCTTGGGTTTCTTGCCATTCTTTTTGCCTTGCCGTAATTGTTGGGAGATTATAGTGCTCTCTTACTGTGGTTACTGCTCCCATAATTACAGGATTATCATCGTATTCTTCTAATGTTTCTAACCCTTTATCTAGTATTTCTCTGATTGCTTTTCGTGTTTCGTTGGTGACCACCAGTTTTCTTGTTAGATCGTTTTCTACTAAAACTCTTTCGAGTACTTCATTTGGTCTAAGTCTAGCTATTGTGGGTGCAAGCAAAGGTTCATTGTCATGGATATACGTCATTGCTGCGTGTTCTACCAAATATATTTCGGTACCTACAAACGCATCGGACGATAGCGCAACAAATTCTCTATATTCTTCGGCTAGTGATTTGGGTTTTAATCCTTTGCTTAAGTCATCCTTGTACCAGTCTAAAACTGCCTGTATATCGGGCACATTTTTTGCAATTTTTTGCAGAGTCTCTTCAAGATTAGCTTCTATCATGGTTGCCACTGCAGGAGACATTTCTTCTATCAGTTCCTCTGTAGCTTCGTATACCTGCATTGCCTCTCCAAGCGCGAGTTCTAGCTGCTTTTGCACAACCCCTTTTGCTTCTTCCACTTTTGCTTGTGTGTTTTCCAGCAGGTCTATTATTTTATCGTTACTCTTGGCGCACAATTCGCCAGCAGTTGGAGTTCTATTTGAGGGCATGGGCGTGTTTCGAAATTTTATTAGCTAAGTTTTCAAATTTATTTAATATGTTGGTTATTTCATTTTCTATGTTTATAAGTTTCTCTTGCGTGGTTTTTGGATCTTCTAACAATTTTTTTAGTCCAGCTAATTTGGATGCAGTAGCATCGTATTGTGTCTGTAAAATTGCGTGATCGTTGAGTAAAAGCAAAAGATTTTTGGCTTTTTGTTGGGCAGGGCTAGTTACCATATCAAAATTGTACCATTGCGTTTTGAGTTGGCTAAGCGTATCTGCAAAAACCTGCTCAATCGATTGCGCGCCGTTTATGTCTATAAGCAGGTTCTGCTTTCGATAAAATTCAATTAACGGTGCTGTGCTTTGATTATACTTTTTTATACGTTCTTGTATTGCTTCTTCTTTCTGATCTTCTCTTTGGTATAACGTGCTCCCATCGATATCGCATACACCTTGTTTTTGGGGTGGTTTAAAAATCTCGTGGTATGTATGGTCGGATTCTTGGCAACTCCAGCGCCCGCGCAGTCTTTTTAACATATCCTCATGATCCAGGTGTATGTAGAGAACACAGGAGACGGTCATTCCATGCTCCATGAGTATATCGTTTAGGTGGTTGGCTTGGTTAATAGTTCTTGGCATCCCATCCAGTATCACTCCGTGTGCACAATCTTCTTGTTGAATTCTTTGTTTTATGATTTTTCCAACAGTGGCATCGGGGCTAAGCCCCCCTTTGTCAATTTCCTCTTTTAATGCGCGTCCAAGGGGTGTTTCGTTTTTAATTTCTTGCCTTATTAAGTCACCGGTAGATACATGCGGTATTTTTAGTTCCTTGGCTAAAAGTTCCGCTTGGGTTCCTTTTCCTGAACCCGGGACACCTAGCAGTACTATGACCTTGCTATCTTTCACATATTAATGTAAGCAGAAAAGGTTCCAGTGTGCAAATCTGAGATGGAGGGATTAGGACTTTAATACCTGTCTAAAAGCTTCTTGGGGTATGTCTACTTTGCCTAGGCGTTTCATTCTTTCTTTTCCTTTTTTTTGTATTTCTAGAAGTTTATCTTTGCGTTCGCGGTGTCCTCCAGACATCTTTGCCAAAACATTTTTTCCGAGTGCCGATAAATCTTCGCGCGCGACTATTTTTCCTCCAACCGAGGCCTGTATTGCAACTTTAAATTGTTGTCGTGGTATTACTTCTTTGAGTTTTTTTATCAAGTTGCGGCCAATTTCTTCGGATTTTTCGCGGAGCACTATGTGTGATAACGGAGCAATTTCTTCGCCGTGCACCATTACGTCCATTTTTACAGCGTCTACCTGTCTGTAATCTGTAAATTCGTAGTCCAAACTCGCAAACCCGGATGAAACTGTTTTTAGGTCATCAAAAAAATTGTAAACCAGTTCACTTAGGGGTAATTCATATTCAAAAATCACCCTGTTTTCGGTTGGGTACTCCATTTTTTTCATAATGCCTCGACGTTCTTCACACAAGCTTATAATTCCTCCAACATATTGTGATGGCGAAACAATGTTTAAGATTATCCATGGTTCTAAAACCTTTTCTATTCTTGTGACGTCTGGAAAGTCGGCGGCGGAGCGCACCCATTTACTAGTATCGTTTGTAAGAAAGACCTGATATTCAACCGCGGGCGTTGTTGATATTAACTCCAAGTTATATTCACGCTCTAGGCGTTCCTGAATTATCTCGGCGTGCAAAAGCCCCAAAAATCCGCACCTAAATCCAAAACCAAGTGCATTGCTGCTCTCAGGCTCGTAGCTCAAAGATGCATCTGACAATGAAAGTTTGTTTAGTGCCTCTCTTAAATTTGGAAATTTGTCGTTTTCGGTAGGAAATATGGAAACAAATACAAAAGGTTTTACGTGTTTATATCCAGGTAGGGGAGTCGCGTTTGATCCATCATAAGTTACGGTATCGCCAACTTTTATGCTGTGAATGTCTTTTAGCCCTGTTGATATAAAGCCCACTTCACCGGCGCTTAACACCTCAATGCTTTTTCTTGTAGGTATAAATATTCCTATTCCCTCGGGTTTCGAAACTGACTTTGTAGCAATACTTCTAATTTTTTGGCCGGATTTAAAATTCTTGTCCATAAACACCCCATCTACTACTTTAACCGCAGCAATAACTCCCAAAAACTCATCATAAAAAGTGTCAAATACCAAGGCCCTTGGGGCCGCACTCCTGTCGCCCGTAGGCATCGGTACGCGGTCGACAACTATGTCTAACAACTCTTTTATTCCTGCGCCTGTTTTTGCCGACACGTGCAAAAATTCTTCTTTTTTAAAGCCAAAAGTGTCTTGTAAATCCTGTGCAACCTTTTCTACATCGGCGCCAGGGAGGTCTATTTTATTTATAACTGGAATGATCGTTAAATTGGCGTCCAGTGCTTTATAAACGTTTGACACTGTTTGAGCTTGAATTCCTTGGCTTGCATCTACAACTAAAATTGCGCCTTCGCACGCGGCCAATGACCGTGAAACCTCGTACGAAAAATCCACATGTCCGGGTGTATCTATAAGGTTTAATTGATATTCTTGGCTGTTCTTTGTATAAGCCATGCGCACAGCTTTTAGCTTGATAGTTATACCCTTTTCTTTCTCTAGTTCCATGCTGTCGAGGGTTTGTTCCTTCATGTCTCGCTTTTCTATGGTATGTGTTATTTCCAAAAATCTATCGGCGAGCGTAGATTTCCCGTGGTCTATATGGGCGATTATACAAAAATCTCTTATGTGATCTTGCTGCATAGGGGGATTTTAGCAGAAAAAAAATAATACCCTAGGACCTTTACGTGTGTAAAAAGGTGCTAGGGTATAGGTTACTGCTTATAAAGTACTGTCTAAAAATTCTGGACTTTGAAACGTCATATCCTCAAATGCGTAACCTACTAATTTGATATCCGCTTCCAGAAACAGCTGTCCAACAGCTAGTGCCTGTTGCAAGTTGCCCATATGTGCGCGCGGGTCGTTTATGTTAAGGCAGTTCCCAATGGCCCCACTGGTATAGGTGATTACGAACTCTACTTTGCCAGTCTGACTACTGAGTTTACATATCGTCACGGTCCTCTCTGGAGTTAGGGCAATCACATGCATCTCTGTGTAAAATTTCTTATGCTTATTATTAACGCCACCAAGAAAATACCCGGTGAAGCTAATATCCGTGTGCCCTTTGGATTTAGCAAACTCTTGTGCTTCGTCGACAGTTAAAAACTTTACCCCTTTTCTAATAGTCGCCCACCAGCCATCCTCTGCCAATACACTTGTGACCTTTTTGTCGACTACTTCGCAAACTACAAATTTGTTGTTCCGTACTTCTAAACCGATTGTAACCATTCGTGCCTCCATCTGTTATATGCTTCGTGCATATTTTTAGTTACTACGCCAGCCGATAACGCTGTGTCTATTGTATTTACAGCAATCGGTGTGGAAAAGGTTACCTTAAAACTGGGGAAAAGCTTGCCCACAATTGGGATAAATCTTAACCAATCCCAGTTGGACGTGCCGCCAATATGCGCAAAAAGTACATGTATATTCTGGCTGCCAGCTGCTTTTAATAATCTTCCTAAGCCATGCTGCCACCTTTCGCTACTGTCTGCACCTTGGGGAAAAACTATCACCAAGCTCCCGTCGTTTAACTTTTCTAGGGCTGTTGCTAATGCTTTTGTGTTGACAGTGTAAACTTCGCGCGCGGTAACGGTATGCTTTTTTCCAGATAGCCGGTGTAAAATTGCTGACAATTTTTTAGATTCTACAAACGACTTGGTATGTACCGGGATTATTTGTTTAGAAACGTTTGAACCTGCCATTGTTACCCTAATTGAGGAAATTATGAAAATGTCTGGTCTTTTTGGAAGCGCGCAAAGTAATGGTCCCCATTCCGAATCGAATGGATGGTTTGCAACTACTAGCACGGGTCCGGTTTCTAATATACTAATGCTTTGTTGTGGTATGCAAATTTCTATTTTTGCGTTAAGTTTGGTTGCTAATACCTGTGCTGCGCCTTGAAGTCCGCCTTTTTCGACTTGCTTGTCGAACCAACTCGCCACGCGTCCCAATAGCGGTATTTTCTTGAAGTTGGCCACGAGTGCTGCCTCCTTTAGTTATGCTGATTTTGGCATATTTTCGCATACCGCAGACAGCAGTGCAAACGCGCTTTTATTCTAGCTCTTGGCGTTCTCCTATAGTGGTAGTTGCAGCGATTTCCATGCCTTTTGTTAGTCTAAGTCTTTTCGCCAGTCTATATAAAAGTGCAATTTCCTCTACCTTAAATACCCACGTAAAAAACAGGTACGTTAGCATACCCGCAAGCGTAGCAATTGCCGTAAGCATTAAAAGAGGAATTGTACGCGCCGTATCAAATACAAATTGGTCCAGGAACTTGAGAGGTACATACAATGAAATTCCCATAAAAATGGCAGCATAGCTTATTTTTGTAAACGGTATTAATAACATTTTTGACTCAAATCCGCCTACCTTTTTTGCAAAGAGTCCAAAAAGAGAGAAAAAGGTGAAAATGGTAGATATAGAAAAAGCGAATGCAACTGACCACACCCCAAGCCCAAGTACCTTTACAAAATAAAGTGACAGCAGAACATTTAATATTATCGCGGCGAAATTTACCTTAACGGGGGTATTAGTGTCCTTTAAAGCGTAAAATCCTCTAGTTATTAGGTACACCCCCGCTTGGGCAAATATTGAAACACTAAAAAATGCCAGAGCATACGATGTTTTTACAGTAGCCTCCCATGGAAACGTAGATGCACCATAAACAATACGCACAATTGGTACCCGCAAGACCAGTAAAATAATGCTTACAGGAATCACTAAAAACATCATTTGATGAAAAGACGTTATAAAAGTTCCTTTAAACCGCTCTAAATTTTCGTCGTCTCCTTCTTCGGCTAGTGTTGGAAGGCTCGCATGAGCTATGGAAAGCCCAAACAAGTGCACAGGAAAAAACTGCAGTTGGTTTGCAAATTTTAAATGAACTACTGCTGAGGCACTTATTAATATGGCAAGACTATTGTTTACAGTAGTGATTAGGTTATTTATTAAAACGCTGGCAATTCTTGAAGGCATTAGCCTAAATATTTCCATAGTCCCATTTTTCTGAAAATTGAGTGAAAAATTATATTTGAAATCGACTGTTTTGATTAATGGTATTTGAATAAGTAAGTGGAGCGTTGCCCCGATTAACACTCCAACA
>JBPOHY010000037.1:0-2877 GCA_052035055.1 candidate division WWE3 bacterium
TCACCAGTTAGAGGCTGCATTACATTTTTTTTGGACTTCGAAGAAAATGGGCTATCTTTATCCCCAATAAAGGGACTGAGAAGTTCGCCAGACAAACCACGTGACTGCACCACCCAAACTGCACTAAAGGCCACGCCAAGGGCAACAATTAGTCCTAATAGTAACAATATAATCTTTTTTTTATTGTAGGGAAGCTTAGGAGGTAAATCCTTTGGGGTATCCGAAATAGTAAATTGGGTGGCAGTTTCCATAAAGTAAAGTATATATTGAGTACATTTTTTGTCTAGTTTGTGTTTTTAAATTCATCTGCAAGGGTGCGCGTTTTGGAGAGTTTATAGCACTTTCGCAAAAAAAAAGGTGACACAAACTTTATTAAGAGTTTATATCACCTTGTGAACTACACTAAACCACTAACTGATCTTAGGACCTCGGTAGCCGAGCAGACGCACAGCATTGAGAGCAACAAGCACAGTACTCCCCTCATGGAGTGTCACAGCAAGCCCCAGCGGCAAGCTCGTAACTAGTGTAGCAATAATCAGAATGGCGATGACGCCAAAGGCAATAGCCAGATTCTGCGTAATGATGCGCTGACTTGCTTTAGCAAGACCAATAACAAATGGTAATTTGTTGATATCGCCATTCATTAATACAACATCGGCAGTTTGGAGTGCTACTTCGGTAGCGGTGCCAGCAACAGCAATACCAACATGAGTGCCGGCGAGCGCTGGAGCGTCGTTTGTGCCGTCGCCAACAAAGATGAGCATATCGTAAGCTTCGTCAATTTCCCGAATTATACGAAGCTTGTCTGCAGGCAATAAGCCAGCATGCACCTCAGTAATGTTGAGCTGTTTGGCAATGATTCCAGCCACTTCAGGATTGTCACCAGTAAGCATAACAATGTGCTTAAGACCTACGGCATACAAACGCTGAACCAAAGACTGAACACCAGCACGTGGAGCATCGGCCAAACCTAGAATACCCACAATTTTATCGTCAAAGCCAACAACAACAACATTGTGACCGCTGCCTTGTAGCTTTAAAACAGTACTCTCAACGACGGACACCTGGCTCGCATATGCGGGCAGCTGTTTGAAGAGCTTCAGTGAGCCAACAAAAACGTCCTTACCCTGGATAGTGCTTTTGACACCACGTCCTTCGATTTCTTCAAGACCTTCAGCAGTCAAAAACTCAATCTTTTGATCAACACAGTAGCGCGAAATTGCCAAAGCAATAGGGTGTTCTGACCACTTTTCAACGGCACCAACGATTTGCAACAAAAAAGCCTCGGTAAAGCCATTGAATGCCAACACAGTCCGAACTTTAAAGTCTGCTTCGGTTACGGTACCGGTTTTGTCTAGAACAACTACCTCCATCCGCTTGTCGCCCAGTGGCTCAAGATAGTAACCACCTTTAATGATGACACCAGCGCGAGCAGCTCTTGCGATAGCCGAGATAGACGCGGCGGGGGTACCAATAGCAAGCGCACAAGGGGAAGCTGCAACCAGAACGAAAAGCGCCTTGTAAAAGCTTTCAGCAATGGTGAGCCAGCCAGCAATAGGTGGCACAACGGCAACCAATACTGCAAAAATCAGAACTGCTGGTACAAATACCTTGGTGAATTTAGACACGCGAAGTTGTCGAGGACCCTGGTTTCGCTGAGCTTGTTCAACTAATTCAATAACCTGGCCGAGTGTGGAATCTTTTGCCTCTTTTGCAACAACAACCTCCAATACTCCGCTCATGTTTTGAGAGCCAGCAAGAATCTCGTCTCCGGTCCTTTTTTCAACGGGCATGCTTTCGCCAGTCAAATGACTTTGATTTACAGTGCTTTTTCCGCTAACAACCTGGCCATCAACTGGAACAACTTCTCCAACTTTGATTTGGACCCGATCGCCAACCAAAACATCTTCCACTACAACCTCGTGGTATTGCCCATTGCGAAAAACGTTTGCGAGTTTGGGCATAAGCTGGGCAAGTTTACTAATACCTTCACGGGCCTTTTCGAGAATCATATCTTCAGCAGCGTGACCAATACCGAAAAGCAGCATTAGAAGACCTGCCTCAAACCATTCGCGAATGATCACAGCACCCAAGGCGGCAACAACCATTAAAAGGTCGATGTCCAGGTGACCTTCTTTCAGTTCAGTAAAGGCAATCTTTGCCATTTCAAGCCAGGTAAGATAAAGAGAAAAGGCATAAAATGGGATGCTCACGTAGTGCATGGCACCGGTTAACTTTGAAAAATACCAACCAATAAAAAGGCTCAAACCGGCAATAACAAGTTGCCACCACATCCATTTCGCCTTCATCCACTCTGGCAAAAACGCTGGGGGTTCGGCATGGGCGTGATGATGCTCGTGTTCGCCGTGATTGTGGCCACTATGGTCATGTCCGTGATCGTGCTCATCTTCGTGCTCGTGGCCATGGTCATGGGTGCATTCGGCAGTGTGAACATGTTCTGGTACAACCACATTCGCCGACTTGGGTTTCAGTGTAATCTGACGGCCAGCGTGGGACGAAACTTCGTGATCATGATCGTGATCGTGGGAATCTTGGTGTGTCATCTTTGTTTTCTCCTTACTTTTTTTAGCTGTCTCAATCGAAAGAATTAGTCAATTGAAAGTTAGTCGCTATTCTAACATAGTCGTTGCTATAAGTCAAAATAAGACGTCTCTGTCTTTTGTTGGTCTCTATAAAATTTCAATCGTCATAAGCAACTTGACAACAAGAGACAATCTGTTATAATACCGGGCATCTTTCATCTACAAAGGAGAAACCTGATGTAAAGAGTTAGCACTTTAACAGTCTAATAGCCTTTTTAATTTTTGTAATACTCTAGGTCTCGCAACATCATTTTAAGGAGAACATAATGACAGC
>JBPOHY010000153.1:0-3851 GCA_052035055.1 candidate division WWE3 bacterium
ACGAGCTTTTGCAGAAGAAAAGGCCTCTATTATATTTATTCCTTCTTGGAACTTACTGGATATTTTAGCTGCACGTCCAGACCTCAACATAGGTGTAGCGCCAGTACCACAGGCTCTCCCCGAAGAACCAGCTACTTGGGGTAGTTTTTGGGTAGATGTGGTTCCAGTTTCAAGTCAGAATCAAGCTGTGGCTTGGGATTTTTTGACCTTTCTCTCTCAATCAGATCAACAGCTTTTACAGTTTAGTGAGGCGAGCAAAAAGCGAGCATATGGTCCACCTTACATTCTTACATCGCTAGCTGGTGAATTATCATCTAATGCTTATTTAAAAGCTGTAGTTGATTCTGCACCACTTGCAACCTCGTATGAGTTTTCTGCTCGTGCCGGTAACAGAAGACAGACAGACGCTTTAAAGAACGCTGTTAATGCCGCGTTGGCTGGTGGAGATGTTGAAACAGCTCTTACCGCTTTTAAAGCAGAGCTTACCCGCTAAGCCAATAGTGCTGCTATAATCCCTGTGTGAAAAATTTGACTATTTTAGCTATAGAAACTTCGTGCGATGAAACGTCATGTTCCATTGTAGTTGACGGTATTTACGAGGTATGTACGTCTACGGCAACTTCTGCGGATATGCATGAAAAAACAGGTGGAGTTGTACCTGAGATTGCTGCAAGAAAACAGCTCGAAAGCATTGCCCCTGTGCTACAAGATTGCATGCAGGCTTACTGTACAAAAAAAGACATACCTTTTGCGTCTGCAAGGGAATTTTTGATGAGTAATATTGATGCCATAGCGATTACTGTGGGGCCAGGATTAATAGGTTCCTTACTTGTTGGTGTAGAGGCAGCAAAGACACTCGCCTTGTTAGCAGACAGGCCACTTATTGCAGTAAATCATTTGGTTGGGCATATTTACGCTAATTTTTTAGACAATCCAGAAATTTTAAAACTAGAGGAATCTGGGGATTTGTTCCCCGCCGTTGTTTTAGTAGTCAGTGGTGGCCACACTGACTTGGTGCTAATGCAGGGGCACAATGACCTTAAGTACTTGGGTGGTACATTAGACGATGCCGCTGGCGAAGCCTTTGATAAGGTTGCCAGACTGTTGGGGTTGGCTAAGTACTTAGGCGGTGTTCAAGTATCTAAGCAAGCTGCGCTATGTGTAGATAACACTCTAAAAGGTAAGTTGCCTCGTCCTATGTTGGGGCAGCCCAATTTTGACTTTTCATTTTCGGGATTGAAAACTGCTGTTCGTAAACTTATTGAGGATAAAGCAGCTCCGGTTGATGTCATTTGCTGCGAATTTGAAGCTGCCGTTTGCGACGTTCTTGTAAAGAAGACAATGAGGGCTGTGCAGCAATTTAATGCTAAAAGTGTTTTACTGGGGGGTGGCGTTTCCGCAAATTCACAATTGCGAGCCAGGATAGGTCTAGCTGCCAAGGAGCATGCTATACCGGTCTTTATGCCACCTATTAGATTATGTGGCGACTCCGCAGCCTACATTGCTAGTGCCGCCTATTTTAAAAACAGTTCGTTGGGTGTGGTTGGGAATTTTGATAACTTTGTCGCCGACCCTTCTTTAGGTATTTTAGATTAGCTTTTTATACTTGCCCACACGTTATCCACAAACACATCTGTCACAAAACCCTGAATACTCAGCACATCCTGACACAGCATTGACACAGGTGGTGTTAATGTGGAAAACTTGTTTATATGTTTCCTGCATTAACTTTTTTTGATAAATTGCCTGCTTTGTTTAATTCTATTTCTCAGGCTAATATCCCTACTAAATTTACATATCGTTTTTTGATGGAGCTTGGTTTTAAAAGTTCTCAGGAACGTGAATTTTTGCCGTTGTTAAAGTTTTTAAATTTTCTTACCCACTCTGGAGTGCCTACTGATTTTTATAAAAATTTACGTTCTTCAAAGACTTTAGCCATAACTCTTCAAAAGGCTATTAAGGACAGCTATGCACCAATATTTGCTATGGAACCCAATGCACCTCTAATTCAAAAGGCGGATTTATATGCATGTTTTAAACAGCTAACCTCTGTATCTGCGGTAGAGGTTGAACGTGCGCTGGAAACTTTTTTGGCGCTTTGTTCGCTCGCTGATTTTGGGCAGATCCCTGATCCTGCTAGCGTTGTAGGTCAGAAAACCCCGAGGAGTGTGCGTTTAAACATAACGCTTCCTACTACAACCGATGAAAAAGTTTATGAAGTTTTATTTAAGCATTTAAAAGATTTAGTGACTCGGTAAGTTCCATTAAGGAACTCTCGTTTGAGGTTCGTTCTTTTACTTCTATTTTGTTTTGTGTCTTTTCTGACACGATTAGTCTATACGGGCAGCCAATAAGGTCTGCATCTGCAAACTTGGTTCCTGTAGCAACGTCCATTCTGTCATCAAACAGGACTTCTACTCCGCCCTCGGTTAATGTGTTGTAAACACTGGTGGCTCTTTCGCTTACACTTTGATTTTCTAAGTTAAGGCCAATAAGGTGCGCTTTAAACGGCGCTAGATTTTTTGGCCATACTAAACCTTTTGAGTCTGCAAATTTTTCTACTAAGACCCCCATAAGCCTTGTTATTCCAATTCCATAGGAACCCAAATAAACTGGAATGCTTTTCCCATCTTTATCAGAATAGTGTAGCCCTAGCTGTGCGGTTTTAATGGTTCCAAAATCAAAGATGTTGCCTACTTCGGCTGTTTTTACTTGTTCTAGGCCCTCGCGAGCAATGCCAAGTTTAGCAAGCGTGTCCTCATTTAGAACTTCCTCGTTTATGGCGATGTTTTTTTCTTTGTTTATGTAAATGATGTCTTCTCCTGCGTCGGTTATAGTTTGAAATTCATGGCTAAAGTCGGTGAAAGCTCCACCCGATGCGAACGTCAAGTATGTGTCTTCTTTTAAACCAATGCGTTCAAACACCTTTAAATAGGCATTAATAGCATTATTGTAAAAGATGTCGTGTTGGGTTTTATCTAGTGTGTACGAATACATATCTTTCATAACAAATTCGCGGGTGCGCATAATTCCACTTTTTGCTCTTAATTCATTGCGTAATTTTGTTTGGAACTGATATATGTATAAAGGAAGGTCTTTATGGCTATTTATATATTGGGTTAGCATGTCGGTTATTGGTTCTTCGTGTGACCAACCAAATCCCACCTCGGTACCGTTTTTTAATTGTGACTTGAACCATACATCTACCTTTTCGTCGTCCCAGCGGTCTGTTTTTTCCCAGAGCTCTTTGCGCTGTAAGGCCGTCATTAGTAATTCTTGTGCCCCTAGGGAATTCATTTCCTCGCGTACTATTTGTTTTATTTTTTCTACCACCCGAATACCCAACGGAAGGTATGCGTAAACCCCCGCCATTTCTTTATATATGTACCCTGCTTGGGCCAAGAGTTGTGCATTTTTACTTACCTCGTCGGCTGGAGCTTGTTTTTTAGTTTTTCCTAAAAGCTTGGAATAAAGCATGATATAGGGATTTTAGCATATGCAGGGAAATTTTAGGCTGTTTATTTAATTGGTTCGGGGGTGTATTTACTTATGATGTCTCCCGCTCTGCCAACGGAGTCGTACATGTCTGTTATTAGCGTGCTTACTGTACCATAGGTTGCTTTACCTTTTGGTGTAATAAGTATATTTTGTTGTTGTAATTCAATGGCAGTGGATGCTGTTAGGGCGCCAACATTCTCAAGCGCATTAGCCCATGTGCCGGCTATCCATAGGTTTGCACACATCTTTTCAAAATCTTCCGTACCTTCTTTAGTACGTGACATCCCTTGCATTGCCAGGTGCATGTTTGTGGTCTCAAAAAGTTGTGAAAGTTCTTTAAAATGTTCTCTATT
>JBPOHY010000059.1:0-6660 GCA_052035055.1 candidate division WWE3 bacterium
GAGAAACTGTCTTTAGGAGTAAAAAAGTTAAGTTTGGACTGGCAGAAGGGGACGATCGCTTGCGCCACATGTATGTTATTGGAAAATCTGGTACGGGAAAGTCGACTTTGTTCGAAAGCATGCTCTCGCAAGACATTATAAACGGTGCAGGAGTGGGTATTTTGGACCCCCACGGCGAAACCATAGATAAAATATTGGATCGAATTCCAGACAATCGTGTGGATGATGTTGTTTACTTTGATCCGGCTGATACCGAAATGCCTATTGGTCTAAATCTCTTACAAATAGACGACCCTTCCCAAAAAAACCTATTGGCTTCAGGGCTTGTATCGGCCATTAAGCAGCACTTTGATTACTCCTGGGGACCTAGACTTGAGTACTTATTAAACTATGCCGTTTTGACCTTACTTGAAGTTCCAGGGACAACTATGTTGGGTATTACCCGATTATTAGAGGATGATAATTACCAAAAGTTTATTTTGCATCATGTGAAAGATCCAGTCGTACTAAAGTTTTGGGAGAAGGAATACAAAGAGTTCAAGGGTAATCAAAAGCTTGTTACCGAGGCCATAGCTCCTATACAGAACAAGGTAAATAGATTTTTGGCTTCGAGTACTATAAGAAATATTTTAGGCCAAAAGAGATCCACGTTAGATTTATGGGATGCGATGAACTCAGGCAAGATAGTTTTAATGAATTTATCAAAAGGTAAGATCGGCGCAGACAATTCTAACTTGTTGGGAGCCTTACTCGTTTCGAGAATTCAATTCTATGCCTTACAGAGAGCTACAATCCCATATGACCAGCGAAAACCCTTTTACCTTTATGTGGACGAGTTTCAGAACTTCGCTACCGGTAGTTTTGAGGAAATTTTGTCTGAGTCCCGAAAATATAAGCTGGGTCTTTATCTAACACATCAATTTACCGCGCAACTTCCGGAAACCTTACTCAAAGCTGTTTACGGTAATGTGGGTACAATCGCGACGTTTTCATTGGGTGCCCCTGATGCTAAATCTTTGGCTAATGAATTTGCGCCATATTTTGACTCCGAAGATATTATTTCTTTACAAAGATTTGAAATTTACATAAAGCTTATGATTGACGGTATGACCTCGTTGCCTTTTTCGGGGAGAATACTAAGGCCATGGTTGCCGGAGGAAAATGTAGCACCTAAAACTAAAAATCGCGAAAAAGTTATGGAACTTAGCAGACAGAAGTATGGTGTTCAAAAAGAATTCGTAGAGGACAAGATGAGAAAATGGATAGATACAAGATTTGACAAGGGTATGGCTATAGCTCTAGAAAACAAAAAAAATTCTCCAGAGGGTGGTACTACTGTTCCTGGTAGCGATACTTTGGCTCCAGTGCAAAATGATCTTTAAGAATCTATTGCGTAAGTTATAGGTAGCTGATAATTTATAACTAATATGATTACAGAAGATAAAACAAAACAAACAGAGACACCAAATGACTCACGAGAACTTTTGGACAGATTGCGAAAAAAAGCAGCACAGCTTGAGGCCGATGCAAATGCGTTTAGAAAGCTTCTCGAAAAGTTTGAACACGAATTTTTGAGAGTAGATTACTCTAGTGTAGACGGGGTAGTTGGGCGATATGATGGACGACAGTTAATTGCAGAGGACGGTACTCGCTATGATGTTCCTGGTAATTACGCGGCAAAGTCCAAGGTAGTTTATGGTGATACTCTGAAAATGATTCAAGAAGGTGATAGGCAGGTATTTAAACACATTGGTAAGGTAGATAGAAAAAAGGTTTACGGAATATTGACCAAAAAAGAAGGCGATTGGTATTTATTAAGTGATACGGGCTCATACAAAATTTTAGACGTAGCCGCCGAATTTCAAAAAGCACAAATGAATAGTGAAGCCAGTGCCTATATTCCCGCAACTATGCCGGAAGCTCCTTTTGCAGCTTTGGATACTATTACTGGATCGGGGATTGGATCGGCTACACCTGTTGTAAGGCATCCAGCACCCGCTCTGGCAGTTCAGAGTCCAGAAAAGCCTGTTCCAGCATCAGCTCCTAGAGTTGCACCAAAATCCCCCGAGAAACCACGAAGGACCACTACCGTTTCTCAGTCAACTACTGGCGTAGCTAGGACCTCTGTACCTGCTAAGCCCAGACCTAGACCAGTTACCCCAAGAGCACCCCAAGCTCCAGCTCCACGGGTTCCTGCTCAACAGGTTACCGCTACTGAACCTATACAAACCGTAGCCCCGGCAGCTCCATTAGCTCCCACGGCACCCGCAGCAAAACCTGCCATCCAAGAAGACGATTTGGTGTAGCATTGCCTGGTCTTTATAAGTAAGTCTATTTGTTTTATTGGGGGTTATTCTTCTTCGGAGTAATCTTCTTCTTGTGTATCCATCTCTAATTCTGGTTCTTCTATGGTTCCTTTTTTGACATAGGGTTTTTCGTGTTGTTTTTGGGCTTTAAATATTGGATTATCTGTATTAATAACTAGAGTAAGGTTTTCGCCGTTGATTTTTATAATGTTGGCAGAAATGTTTTCACCTTCTGAGTTTGCTTTATATAATCTTCTTGCCATATCACCGTCTATTTTCCCGATTTCTTCTTGTTTATTGCCATAGTCCTTAAAAAAGACAGTGCTGGCCTTGTAAAATCTAAGGACCAATTCTTCGCCTGGTTCAATTGTGTCGAGCATTTTTTGCTTTTTTGGTTTTGGAAGGTCGATCTGTGTGGATGTTCCAGGTTCTTTAACTAGCTGTTTTACGCTCTTGACCAAAATAACGCTGCCTTTCCTATCCGGATTTTTATCTGTGGCTAGTTTAAAGTTTTTAATGGCAATTTGGTTAATGGGGTCTTCCTCAAGAATTTCCTTGAATATCTTTTTTGCCTTGGTGAACTTGCCTGTTTTAATTAAAGCGCGGCCAAGTCTTATTTTCGCTTCTTTATCGTTGGGATTTTTATCCAGTATGGACTCATTGAGTAAGATGGCTGTATCCCAATCTTTTTGTAGTGCTGCATCTACGGCCCTTTTCGAAACCGCTGTCAGATTGATTTGCATACGTATGATAAGTTACCAAAAATACAGTTTTTGTCAATGCACAGTTGAGGGTACCGTGACCTTTGATTTTGTATCCCTCTCGAACCCAAGAACCTTTTTGTCGATTGCAATTAAGCCTTGAGTTAGCTTGCGTTTTAGCCACATTCTATAAGAGTGTGGATTTTTTTGTGCTATCATAGGACACATGTCTGGGCATTCCAAATGGCATAATATTAAGCGAAAGAAGGGCGTAAATGACGCTGCTAAGAGTATTCTTTTTTCAAAAATGAGTAGATTAATAACGGTTGCAGCTCGCCAAGGTGGTGGGGATGTAAATGCTAATCCAACGCTTAGGTTGGCCGTCCAACGGGCTAAGGATGCTCGCATGCCAAACGACAATATAGACAAAGCAATAAAAAAAGGCACGGGGGAAGACACCTCAACACATTACGAGGAAGTTACCTACGAAGGTTTTGGGCCGGAGGGCGGCGCGTTATTAATAAAAACAATAACCGACAACAAAAACAGAACTGTTTCGGAGTTACGCAATATCTTTAATCGTGCAGGCGGCAGTTTGGGTGGCCCAGGGAGTGCGGCTTATATTTTTGCTCAGGATCCGCAAAACCCAACATATAAGGTTACAATTAGCCATGAAGATAAAGCGGAGGCAATTGATGGGCTTATAGAAACACTAGAGGACCACGACGACGTTCAAGAGGTTTATCACAATTATGACTTTTAAACTACTATGATAATTTTAGGTATTGATCCAGGAACCGCTAACATGGGCTATGGCGTATTAAAAATAGCTAAGGATAAAAGTATCGCCTTGAGGGACTCGGGTGTCATAAAGACGTATCCTGGGGTTTCTATGCCCAAAAGATTAACGGTGCTCTATGCCAATCTAAACGATGTGGTGAAAACATATAAACCAGATATTGTTGTTATAGAAAGATTATTTTTTAACGTAAATGTTCGAACAGCCATGACAGTAGGGGAGGCGCGTGGCGTTTCTATGCTAATGGCTGCTCACAACGATATTGATGTGGTTGAATATACTGCTTTGCAAGCAAAAAAAATCCTAACTGGTTTTGGGCGCGCAAAGAAAAAAGAAATGCAGGAGGCGGTCAAGAATATACTAGGATTGAGCCAAATTATTAAATCCGATGACGCTAATGACGGTGTAGCTATGGCTTTATGTCATTTTAAACTTACTTATGAAATTTAAAGTTACGCTTTCAAAAAAACATAAATTTGCACTACTATCTATTGCCATTTGTGGTTTGTTTTACTATTCCTTGGTGACGAGTACCCCTGTTATTGGGTGGTTGGTCTTACTTTCTATAGTAGGTACCTACTTTGTGCAATCCTCCAACTTTAAGCTACGTCCATTTAATTTCTTGAGTATAAATATACTCACCCTACACTTAATATTTGGCGCTTATTTGTCTTTTTTGTTTTTTCCAAACCTTGGATATAACTTTAAACTCATGGCTATTCTTGCTATTGGAGTTTTATACTACATATGTTGTTTAATAAATAATGTTTTCTTAGTAGTAGACGAAAGAGAGGAACTCATTCCTTTATATAGAGTGGCGACTACTTGGAGCAGGATAAGTATAGTAGTTATCGCCATAGCTTATTTTGCTGGAGTTTTCAAATTGCCGGTTAATACATTTGCTCAGTGCACTATTGTAGCTGTATCTACAGCATTATTAGTTCTATACATTTTGTGGTCTATACGGTTTGATAAAGATTCTAAGAAAATGAAAAGGGGAGAGATGGCATTTATAGCAACTCTGGCGAGTTTTATTTTATATGCGGTCAACGTATCTGTTTCCTTTTTCCCGACTGAATCCTTTTTGAGAGCCTTGTTTGTTTCGACAGCACTAATGTTTAGCATTAATCTGGTGTATGGTCACTGTAAGAACGACATTAAAAAAAGAATGCTTACTGAGCATTTTTTTATTTCGTTTACTTTTTTTGTATTATTAATAATCTTTAGGCCCTAGTAATTTACTTTACCTACGACTTAAATTGAGGTAGCGGGGTAGGGAAGTACTAACGCCCATTGTTTCAAAAAGCGACGCATATCAAATTCCGTTGTCATCCTATAGGGTTGAGTGATAAAAACAGAACCCGAAACCGCACCTAAAAGCAGTAGGTTTGTCATAGCAATTGATTTTTTTGTTGTCACATCGGCCCTGTAAGGTTGTCATAGTTTGGCTAACGTTTGTTCTGTAAGGTTGTCATAGTTCTTGGTGGGGAAGGTATAGGGTTGTGGATATCTTGGTGCAGCGTGCGCTGAGGCCGAGGTCATAGATTCTGTATAAGCCAGCTACATTTAGCATTTATTAATTAATAATATATATAATTTACAAATAAAATTATTAACTAATTAGTTAATTAATATGTTTCTGATTGAATAGCGCCCTATTTAGTATTCACTTTGGTCTTTTTTTGTTAAATCAGCTTTAGCTAACCCTAGATGTCGTTAAACATACATTTAACGACATTGAATCTGTGGTTGCTTTCTATATTCCCTAGCTCTTTCTCTCTTATGTTTTTATAAATACATTTAGTTTTTTTATTTGTGTTATTTATTTTTTAATTAACTTATATTTTTTTATTTGGCTTCCCCATTGTTTGCCAGGTTTTATTCTTTATATTCCTTTGACCATATTTGCTGCCTATCCAGGTTCGTTAAATCCTAGGTAATTCTCTATTTTGCAATTTTAAAGTATAATGCATTCAGGAATGTTGTAGTTGCAATAACAAGTGCCTGTGAAGTCCCAGAATCGATTTTAAGCAATCTTTTTTATAAATATGAGTAATGTATCATCTAGTTCAAACTTAGAAGAAACAATTTTAAAGTATCTCGAGCATTGCGAGATAGCTAAGAACCTTTCGCAAAATACAGTTAAGATGTACCACTTTTATTTGATGGATTTTCTGCACTGGGCGTCTGACTATCTAAAAATAGAAAAAATAAAGTTGAGTGACCTAAATAACGAATTGATAAAAAAATATCGTTTAAATTTAAACCGTCGTATCAGTACTAAATCCCAACAGGAATTTAAAAGATCCACTCAAAAGACGTTTTTGGTCTCCATAAGAGCGTTTTTAAAATATCTGATTGTAGAAGAAGACTTTAGCATTATGCAGCCCGACCAAATTGTCTTGGGTCGTTCCGAGGACCGCGTACCAAAGGTTTTGAACGACGACCAGCTTGAGACACTCTTTACAGTTCAAAACCTGGACAAAAGGTCAGGCATTAGGGACCGCTCCATATTAGAAACTCTTTTTAGTACAGGGTTGCGCGTTTCGGAACTTTGCGGCTTAGATATAGCGGACGTCAACCTTGACTCCGGAGAATTCACAGTTATTGGTAAGGGGCGTAAGGCTCGGGTTGTTTATTTAAGTAAAAGCTCCATCAGTTGGATAAAACGCTACCTTGCATCCCGTCGAGATAATTTTAAACCTTTGTTCATAAGGTATTCCGGTAAAAAGATGAAAGAGCAGGACTTTGACGGCGAATCCTTACGCTTAACGCCAAGGAGCGTGCAACGAATGATCAAAAAATATGTTCTACGTTCAGGGATCGCCACCGATGCGACTCCTCATACCTTGAG
>JBPOHY010000029.1:0-2644 GCA_052035055.1 candidate division WWE3 bacterium
GGGATGACCCACACACCAGGACTGGTTTCATCCTTTGAAAAATATGCTAACTTGTTGTAAGAGGGGGAAATGCTTGGGAACGATGCGCCTGTATTTGTAAGTGGTTCTAGACGTGGGCTTTGCGAAACTAGTACAGCTGTTATATCTGTTACTAGTTGCTCATAAACTTCTATATCTTTCTGCCATTCTACGAAGCCTTTTCGCACTATTTTTAGCCTGTGTATTCCGGGTGTTAATCCCGATACTGTATCGTCTGTAGCGGTAACTATCTTATCGTCTATATACACCGAGGCTCCTTTGGGTATAGACTTTGCACTTACCATTCCTGTTTTTGTTAAATCTACAAGATTATCATCCGTTCTCTGGACCCTATATCCCGTTGTATACAAAAATACGAAAGTAGTTATTAGTAAAATTATAATGAGAGTCCCAAAGCTTTGTAACCAAGTTTTATGCATGACTCTATTTTATCAAATTTATGACCGAGGGTATAATGCAAATATGCTATCAAAAAAATTAGCTATAGATTTAGGTACGGCCAATTCCTTGGTTTATCTGTCGGGGAAGGGGATTGTGCTGCAAGAACCTACGGTAGTAGCTGTATCCGAAGACGAAAAGATTGTGGCTGTGGGAGTAGAGGCACGCGATATGTTGGGTAAAACCCCCGATACAATTGTTGCTACTAGGCCTTTAAAAAATGGTGTTATTGCCGACTATTTAGTAACCGAGGCCTTGTTAAGATACTTTGTAAATAAGGTACTGGGGCGTACAAGATTTTTGCGCCCTGATATCATGATCTCAATACCTGCTGGTGCTACCTCAGTCGAAGCGCGTGCTGTTTTAGAGGCTGCATACTCTGCAGGCGCTAGGAAAGCGTATCTGATACCCGAACCACTGGCGGCCGCCATTGGCGCCGGGTTGCCTGTTTCAGAGCCTTCTGGCAACATGATCGTTAATATTGGTGGCGGTACTACAGAAATTGCGATTGTTTCACTTTATGGCATGGTTGTTCATGGAAGTATTCGCGTAGGGGGAACGACCTTGGATGATTCGATTATTCAATATGTAAGAAGAAATTATGGATTGGTGATAGGTCCTAACACAGCTGAACTTGTAAAGATTAAAATAGGTACTGCCATGCTCTTACCCGCCGATCTATTTATAGAGGTAAAGGGAAGAGACTTTTTATCCGGTTTCCCCAAAACTATAAAACTTAGTTCTACCGAAATGGTTGCTTGTTTGGAGCCTTCGTTACACGCTATTGCTACTGGTATAAAAAAGGTTCTAGAGACAACTCCTCCTGAGTTATCTTCTGATATTATAGATAAGGGGATAGTGTTAAGTGGTGGTACCGCCCTTTTGCGAAACCTTGATAAGTATATCAGTAATTTTACAGGCGTTCCGGTTCACCTAGCAGACGACCCATTGTACTGCGTGGTGAAAGGTCTAGGTCATTCTATAGAAAACATCGAAATGTTCAGTAAAAGTATGTTAAAAAGATAAAATGATGCAAAATACCGGCTATAAATTGATTAATATTTTGGATGTGCCCGTACATCTGGGTATGACATCCATTGATGTAGTGAGCTATTGTGACAGACTTATTTCAAACTCTTCTGCATCCCATTTGATTGCTACTACAAGTCCTTACTTTATTATGTCAGCCAATAGAGATCCCGAATTCATGGCTATCCTCAAAAAGGCAGAGTTATCTGTGCCGGACGGAATAGGGGTACTGTATGCCAATTTGTTTTTAAAAAAAGTTGCAAAACACAGTCTGGGATTTTTATATCCTGCAAAGGTTGTGTTATCAGGTATAGCCACTGGTATCGAGGGTTTCTTGTTTCGAAAATCCTTAGGCACTACCGTTACAGGCGTGGAATTAACATACAAGCTTTGTGAAATGGCCGCAGCTAAGAACTACAATGTATTTTTTCTTGGCGGTCGCACCAGAGACTCAAAAGGTAACCTACAAGCCTTTAATAATAATATACAAAATGACTTAGCTACCCAGGCCGCTATAAAACTAAAGAGTTTATATCCTGGTTTGCGTGTTATTGGTAGTACGTCTCAATTTAGTAGGGAACCTTTGGACGATGCGAAAACCATCGAATATATATCTAAATGTATGAAAAAGAGCGGTGTGGAGCATATAGACATTTTATTTGTTGCCTACAATCCCGTGGATCAGGAAAAATGGATTGCGCGCAACGCCTCAAAAATTCCAGCTAAACTTTCTTTGGGTATTGGTAGAACTTTCGATTATATATCCGAAACAATGAAGACCCCTCCCAAAGTGTTCAATGACATTCATATGATGTGGTTATATGCCCTAATGCAACAGCCCTGGAGACTTAGGCGCGTATTAATTACTTTTCCTCTCTTTCCAATCAAACTGTTGTCCGAAATACTGAAAAAACACACAAACTGTTGACAGAGAAATTTTTACATGCTTTTATTAATGCATGATGTTAGAAGACAGATTTTATACCTCTACGGAAGTAGCAGAAATTCTTGGTGTTAGTTTACGTTCGGTCTACAGATATTTAGATGAAGGAAAGCTAGATGCTGAGATAAAGACAGCCACAGGAAGACATAGATTCACTAAGAAAAACATTCTAGACTTCTTATACCCAAATGGCGA
>JBPOHY010000186.1:0-6825 GCA_052035055.1 candidate division WWE3 bacterium
CGAGTTTTTAGAAAAAGGCGACTATATTTGGAACAACACCAGATACGAGTCGCCTTATTTTTTATGCAAGACCACCCAATTTAATCGATTAATTTGAGATTTGATACGATATAAGACTTATAGTATAATTGCGTAACACAAAAAAAGCTTGTAAGAGCTTAATTCACCTAAGGAGGTTCCCGTGAAAAAACCCAAGTTATTGTTTGCTTTTATGATTATTTGCTCAGTTGTTCTTGCTGCTTGTCGTACAGCCAAAGAATGGATACCGGCACATCGTGCTGAAGGCTCAGGTGAGATGTACTACACACTGCTTTCTGCAAATGTGTATATAACCTCAATGTTTGAGACTGAGTGCAGTGAGCTGGCCTTTAGTACAGGCTCAGAATGCCTCCCCTACTCCGGATCCTGCTACTTGGCTGAAACCGGCGACTACAGTTGGGGTACACCAGAAATCTACGATGAGTTCTACACAGGCTATTACGGATACGTTGACGCCGGAACAGAGACATACATTAACTACACAGCTTATTCAGATTCATGGTACGAAGACGCAGAAGGTAACGTTTACGAGAATGAAGTCTCTGATGTGGCATTTTATTTTGAAGCCTCCTATGACCTAGACCTACACGCATGCACACTCAGCGACATTGCGGGACAGCTTTGGTGTGAGGAGGCAGTTACAGTGCATCGCAGTGCGGCTACCAAGGAAGTCGACAATTACTGTAAAGTACAAGTAACCGACTGGAAAAGTACTGGGACGGGAATGTATTTAAAGACGGAGAGCGCCGACGTACGTACACCAACCAAAGAGGACCTAGATGCATATATCGCAGATCCAAAAAACGAACTAGACCCCAAATCCAAGTGGGTAGGGCCCTACTTTAGTGGAAAAGTCACCTTGTACTATGACGGCGGTAGTTTTACTATCGAGGGCATCACAGACAGCAACACTTACAGCCGATTAATGTCAAACCCAAGTTCATATGAGATTGGATTTGACAAAGAAAACATCCCATTCACGTATCGCGCAATAGAAAAGTAGAGCAGTAATTAACCACGGAGTGTTTTTTATAACTAAGAACACTCCGTTTTTTTATCCATGAAAAAGTCTGGCGCGGATTTTGTAGCACTACAGCTGGTGCCTGCTATAAAACAAATAAATGTTAAAATAGTCCCATGAATGAACAAGCAAAGAACTTAATGGAAGAAGGTTGGAAAGCCCGGGAAAATTTAGAATTTGATAAAGCTGAAAAACTATTAAATGAGGCGTTGGAACTATTTGAAAACAACGAAGATTGGTTCAATGTTACAGAAACACTAAACCACTTGGTATATACACAAAAACTCAGAGCAGTACACCACATAAAAAATGGGCTAGAACTGGCTGAAAAATCCGAATCCATAGCAACTCAACATGACACAAAAAAAAGCTTAATTTTGCGAGCGCAGCTTTCGATGGCTAGCGCAGCCGGATTGTTTGAACATGCACTAAAGCTTAGCTATGAATGCCTAAATGAAACCTCCAAACCTTTAGCTAAAGCAGATATGTTATCCCATATTGCCACATTTAAACTAAGGACTGGCAATATCCTAGAAGCAGAAAATACAATAAACGAAGCAGAGGCAATGTTTATGGTCACAGAAAACTGGGAACAGGAAAGAGAGCCACACAGATCCACATGGAAAAGCAGAATGGTAGCAACTAAAGGTTTGATTCTTTACAACAAAGGATCTATTGAGGACGCAAAAAAACACTTTCTAGATGCTCTAGAGATTGCACAACAAAATGACTTAAAAACAAGAGTCATTGAAATACAAGAGCTATTGAAGCTAGTTAATAACTAACAAACTCATAAACAAAATCCACTGTTTGAATGCCCTTATCATCGAAAATTAAATCTTTTTTGACCTCACGGGCCGAATACTTTTCTGGAACATTACTAGTCATGAGATAGTCATAATAAAAGCTGCTACCAGGTTTTCCAAAAAATTCCACATGGTAGGAATAGCTATCGTCAAGTTTAACTTCAAAGCGCTTAATATCAATCCCACTGCCTATCTTAACTCCTGGAGGAGTTTCGGCTATATAAGAACTATTTGGGATTTGGGAATATGCCATGCCTGTTAAGGGATTAAACCCAGTTTTTTTACCTTGAGAATCGGTAACTACAACATCAATATTTCCAGGTACGATAAGTGTCACCCAGGCATATTCAAAATCCGAGGCGACAGTATTGTTAGTGTGGTTGGATATTGGCGAAGTGTTATCAGTAGAAATTCTTTTTGGATAAAACATCAATCCTAGTAATAAAAGTAATGCGATAATAATGAATTTGAATTTAGACATGGCCGAATACTACTACAGTTTTAAACACAAAAAAAGTGGGTTGGAGCTTATGAAAAACTACAACCCACTGATAAACAGGTCTACTTAACTATTAGCGGAACAAATACTTTGTAAATAAGACCTTCATTTGGGTCATAAGTGACAAAGAGAGTTTGTTCTTCACCAGTATGGATATAGCCATTAATTACCTGGGTGTCCAAAGAACCGTCATCGGTTGTACCGTTAAAAACGATTGAGTACGTGCCATTGCCAGTACCAATGAGGTCAACCCTGTAAACCATATCTTCCAAGACGGCTACATCAAAAGCCTTGATTGGCTCGGTTGTGGCTAATGGCTTATCCGGCTCAAACTCCAAAAAGTAAGTACTTTCGGGGATCTGATTATAGGTAACACCAGAAATTGGATCATACCCGGTTTTATTTCCATATGAATCGGTTACTACAAAGTGCAAAGGACTATGCGCCTCAATGCTAACATGATTACCATGGACCGAGTCACTTCCAGGACCAAACCATTTGACAACACCTGTGTGCACATTGCTGTACTGTGAGTATAAGGTTGTGCTACCACGACTACTGTACGGATCATTTATGCTAAGAGTCTTTACGCCATTAACATATGTAATGCCGGTAACCAAAACAAAATGCCCATAACCACCATTATTTACACTCAAGATACCCAGTTCCCCATTCTGAAGATTATCTTCAAAGTTGGTGATATTTGTGGTTGCTATGTTTTCAACCGACAAAAACTCAATGACTTCGCCGCTAGCGTCGAACAAATCCTCAGATGCAGCGCCCAAAGTAGTATAGCCAACTAGGCAGTAACCAATATCGCAAGCGCCATAACCTCTTGGAGGATTACCAGGCACACCACCTTTTGGCTGAGCCAACCAAGTATTTACCTGCCCAGGGGTCACAGAACCAGGAACACCTAAAACCTGCGCGTAATAGTTCATAGCCATAGTGGCAGCGGTAAGATAACACCCACTTTCTCCAATATTGTCTCCGGAATTCACACCATAGGCATCATCCTCCCAACCAATGTCAACACCATTAAAAGGCGACGTGCCTTGGGATAAAGGTGCAACCGCCATAGTATCGCCTAAGCTAATTTCTAAATTGACTGTAAAAATTCCGCTCTGGCTTGTTCGATGCCATAAAGCTTGCGAAGAATACAGTTCATCGGGGGCCGGATCCGCAGTCACACCCTCATTATTAAATGGCCAACGCACATCCTCGGTGTAAGTTTCTACAAATCCTGGGTCAAGCCACCATGCGGCATAAATAGTATCGTTATAGACACTATGGTGATTGGAAATGGTGATCCCCTCCGTATAGCTGTAGGTCTCGCCATACTGAATAGGATCGCTTAATGTAACAATACTACACATGCCCCATCCGTACGAGGAATGTTCGTACATGTAGTAATTCACATCCAAATAACCCGTAGTATCTTTGCCATAAATATTTGTATAGTCGCTATTGGTACCCCAGTAGTAGCACCAACCAAGAGAATCAATTGGCGTGGAGGAATTATTTGTAACCGTAATATCCTTAGACCGCACAGCAGCACCGTCAGAACGCAAGTACGTGTGCGAAACAATGGAATTGAAAACATAATCCACGCTAAAACCAGCGTCAAGAGTATTTGGTACCTCCACAAACGGCTGCACACCCGGTACACTGTCTTGGGCAAAGGACGGGGAAACCATCCGGCCAAACAACACAAGCACTAATACAGTCAGAAGCATCCTCAAAGGTTTCTTAAACATTGTGTATCTCCTTTTCGTAAGATTAAAAAGCTACCCGCATATTAACAAATGAAAAGTGAAACAACAATTAAATCAACCACAGCAGCTAGTATCAAAGAAAAAAGATTAAATGATAAAATCACCTTATGAACATGTTTAAAGCCGTCAAGGCTAGGTCTCCCAAGGAATACTTTGAAACTTTACCAGAAGAGCGCCAAAAACCCATGCAGTTTTTACACAACTTTATTCAAGAGATGGCACCAAGTCTTAAACCTAACTTCATCTACAATATGCCCGGTTACGGGAGCTTTAAACATAAAAACTATAAAAAACAGGTCATCGAGTGGCCCACTATTGCCCTTGCCAGTCAAAAGAATTACATAAGTATATATGTGTGCGCAGTTGATGCCGGTGAATATATTGCAGAAAAACATAAAGCCGAGCTAGGCAAAGTAAACGTAGGTAAAAGCTGTATACGCTTTAAAAAACTAGAAGATGTGAATTTAGAAATGCTCGCAAGAGTTATTAAACTCGCCGAGAAAACCCCCGGACTAACCGGCACCGAATAACTACGCTTATATCCAATGCGCCATGAAGGGATAAATTGACTTATAGCCCGCGCGCAATTATACTCCCGTCAAATAAAACTATTCTGGAGGTTTGTATGGACATAAAGCTCATTTTGCTTTGGGGATTGGTAGGATCAATGTTGGTGACACGAAGGTTGGCAACCAAAAAAAGATGGCATTTCCACAAGTACGCGTTGTACATACTTATAGCACAGGGCATTCTCGGATTTGCGATTGCCTTTGGCAGCGTCTTACCCAAAGTGGTATTAATCCTTGGACTTTTTACAATTATTGTTGCAATACACGAACTCGGACATGTAGCTGGGGCAAGACTTCAGGGAATAAAAGTAACAAAATTTTTAGTGATGCCATTTTTTGGTGCTATACGAGTAGACGAAACAAATATGACCCTCGAGAAACATTTTTGGGTAGTTTGGGCAGGACCGGCTACGTCTATACCACTCGTACTGGCAACCTTAATGTTTTACACCTCTCCAATTTTGAGATTTATTGCCTTAGTAGAACTGGCGGTAAGTATTTTAAACTGTTTACCCATTCTGGTGCTAGATGGTAGCAAAATGCTAGGAGATTTGTTAGCTGGTCGAGTTACAAAAGGCACGTTCGCAACAATAATCGCCGGCACAACAATTGGGTCAATTGTAATACTTGGCTTACTTGGGGTTAATATCATAGATCTGGTATTTTTAGCATGGCCAATAATTGCAGCTGTGTTCTGGGCAATTTGGCAACAGTTAAGGGAAAAGGACAAACCTACGCAAGAAGCCTATTCGGGGGATGATGAACTTTTTAGCCTATATCAGGGGAACAGACTCAGCATTTATTACGCGGGTGCATGGCTGGGACTAGTTGCATTTTCGGCGTGGGGGTTTTACTACTTAGGCGGCATGCAGGAAGTAACGGCAAACCTAAACGCAATAATGGATATGTTTTTTTAAACTGTTAGTACTAGACACCTTATAACTTATGTAGGGTGTCTTTTTTTTACTTATAGGCAACTATGAAACTAAAAAATGGTACAAAATGTTAATATAAAAAATAATGGAATGGCTTTCAAACTCAACAATAAAATTCCACGATGTTAGATTAAGCACAAAAGCTAATACTGACGGTACATATAACATGGTGCGCTGGGATACTGATGAAAACATAACTGCAAATGCTACAGCACTCGACATAATGAAAACACTTTCCGAAGGAAAAAGTATTAAAGAAACAGCGTCTGTTATTGGTGTGACAATAAAAGACGTAACAAAGCTACTCGATTTTTTGCTTACTCTTGGATATGTTAAGTCTATAGATAATACGCAAGTTCCAGACACTGCAAAAAAGATAAAGCCTTGGCTCACACACGTGCCAAGTTCATGGGTAAAGTGGTTAATATCCAAACCATTTTTGGTTATCAGCTTCGCATACATGCTTTTGGGTATCGTTGCAGGTATTGTAACCACAAAACATCTGCCCAATTATCTTGATTTCTTTTGGACAAGCGACCTTTTTGCGATTTCAATAGTAGGATCTATAGTTGGGTGGACACTCATATTCAATCACGAACTCGCCCACTTTATAGTAGCAAAGGCATGTGGTGCCGAGTCCTTAGTCAGATACAGTAACAGATACACAGTGCTGGTCATGGTGACAGAGCATTTTCATCTATCAGTAGTGGATAAACCTCTAAGGTATCTGGTATACCTATCGGGCATGTACATGGACATACTTTTGATTGCAACTGTGTACTGGATATTCACGGTGTGTAACTTAGTTGGCATTGATTTGGGTATATATGAGCTATTCCTCAACTCAGTAATATTATTTTTACTTGCGGGGGTGATATCCGAATTTAATCTTTATCTAGAAACAGACGTATACAACTTTTTTACCGACTACCTCAACCAGGACAATTTATACAATGATACAAAAAAATATCTATCTCAAAGGGCAAATAAGTGGAAAAACCCTATCCTGCTACCGCTACGCAACATATTAAAAAAGGTGATGTTCACACAAAATAGGCTTGTGCAAGCCAACGACCTTAGAATAATGTCCAAAGGCCAAAAAAGAGTGCTACATATGTTTAGCCTGTACTATATACTAGGTATTCTCATGGCAACGGCTATGCTACTGGTTGTAACACTAC
>JBPOHY010000157.1:0-1743 GCA_052035055.1 candidate division WWE3 bacterium
ATTCAACCAGCCAAAATTGAGGAGATAGTCAAAAAAACTCAAGAAGAGGTTGACCACCTAATATATAAAGCCGGAGATGATCTGTGTCACCGCGTAGGTGTTTATAATTTGCCAAAAGACCTAGTACAAATGCTAGGTAAGTTTAAATACAGATTTTCTTATGGTCAAAATATGATAGAACACACCCTGGAGGAAACTCGCATTGGTGTGGCTATCGCCCACGAACTCAAGGCCAATGTGGATGTAGTGCGCCTAGGCTGTCTTTTCCATGATATTGGAAAGATTGTCACCGATGACGAAGGAACGCATATTCAGCTGGGTGTAGACCTATTGAACAAGCATAAAATAGCCGAAGCGGTGGTTAATTGTGTGGCCGAACACCACGAGGATCGTCCGTTTAGCTCAATTGAATCCGCGATTGTTAATCTAGTTGACCATGTTAGTGGTGCAAGGCCCGGCGCAAGGAGCGAGGATTACGAATCGTATGTAAAAAGAATGCAAGCGCTCGAAGAGGCAGCCACAAGCTTTGACGGCGTGGATAAGGCCTATGCAATATCTGCAGGTCGTGAAGTTCGCGTTTTTGTACTACCAAATAGAGTTGACGACATGGCTGTAGAATTCTTGGCACGCGAAATTGCAAAGAAAATAGAGCTTGAGCAGACATATCCTGGCGTGGTAAAAGTAACAGTGATAAGAGAAAAGAGAGTTTCTGAGACTGCTAAATAACTTTTTTCTTATAATCGCTGTATAAGGTTGTTATAAATATGTACTATTTGCTTGCGTTACTGTTATTTATACTTTTGTATTATATTTTTGTTAAGCTGCTCAGCTCTATTGTTAAGGGTTGCTTAGTTGCATTTTTAGTATTTTTGTTGACTGTGATTATAGTTAATATGATTAGATCCACTGTTGCCCCAGTCAATATACTTGGACTTTATAGAATAGATAATTTTGAGATAGAAAGGCTAGACTAAGTGAGAATATTGTTCATTGGTGATATCGTAGCAAAACCTGGCCGCGAGATAATAAAAGAAGTCCTTCCAGAAATAATAAAAAGTGAAAATATAGATTTTGTCATTGCAAATGCTGAAAATATAGCGCATGGCCGAGGGGCTAGCGTAGCTACTCTTAACGAAATGATGGCGTGTGGGGTTAATTACTTTACAAGCGGCGATCATATTTTTAGACAAAAAGACTTTGAAGACGAAATTGACAACCTACCGATAGTGCGTCCAGCTAACTTTCCGGAGGGTGCCCCTGGGAAAGGTTATGCGATAATAGACGCTGGTAAGTATGGGAATATCCTACTAATAAATTTAATGGGTAGAACTTTTTTGAGCGAGCGCCTCGATGACCCATTTAGAATGGCCGATAAAATCTTAGACGAAACCAAAAACAAAAATATACAATTTACATTAGTGGATTTTCACGCTGAGGCCACAAGCGAAAAGCATGCATTGGCGTTTTACTTGGACGGTCGAGTAACCGCAGTATTGGGTACCCATACACACGTTCCTACTTGTGATAACCGGGTTTTACCCAAAGGCACTTTTTACGTAAGCGACATAGGTATGACAGGTATTATAGATTCGGTACTTGGGGTAAAAACAGAAATTATAATTGACTCCTATTTAACTGGAATAAATAAAAAATTTGAATGGGAAGATGCTGGTACAAAAGCATTTAGAAGTGTAGTATTGGATACGCAACAGGAAACTGTTGAAAGATTTGACAAAGTATTTA